>NZ_JBFAXX010000047.1:0-69235 GCF_040680995.1 Kitasatospora sp. NPDC051914 | reverse complement strand
CCCACCCCGGGCCCGGGGCCGCGCCGCGGCGGAAACTCCGCCCCCGCGCCCCCGCCCCCCCTCTAGCCCAGCCCGGCGGCGTGGTGACGGGGGGCCCCCCCCCCCGGGGCCGCCGCCCCTTCGGCTTTCCCCCCGCCGGTCCCGGCACCCCGCCGGATCGGCGACGAACCCTCACATCACCCGCCGCAGTGCGCGCGAACAGGTGTGTTAGTTTTCTTTGTCCGTTCATGGCCTTTCCATGACCAGAATCGGATGTTCCATCAATTCCGCGCCGCCAGAGGCGCACTGCACGGGGGAGGACACGTCGTGTCAGGGGAGTACCGCGTCGATCCGGAGGCCCTGCGGCGATTCGCCCGCACCTCCGCCGACCGCTCGGAGAAACTGCGCGCCATCCGCGCCGAACTCGGCGCCCACCAGCTGTCGGTCGGTGCCTTCGGCAAGCTGCCCGAGGCCGAGCAGACCGGCCGCCTCTACACCGAGCGCGCCGAGTCCGCCCTCAACAACCTCACCTCCGCCGCCGACACCATGGCCCGGATCGAGGAGCACACCCAGGGCGTCGCCCGGAACTACGAGCAGGCCGAGGCCGCCACCGCCGAGTCCCTCAACGCGATCGTCAGGGGGCTGTGATGAGCGGACCCGTTTCCGGCGCCGTCGACGCCTACAGCAAGATCAACCAGTGGATGAGCCCGTTCGGCAGCGTGGTCGACGAGATCATGCGCCCCATCGTCGAACCGCTCGCCGAACCCCTCGAGTTCGTCACCGGCGACCCCGAGGGCCTGGAGGCCGCCGCCCAGCTCTGGCGCCGCCAGGCCGTCGAACTGCGCGAGGTCGTCGCCGACCAGCGCCGCGACCGCGCCGCCCTCGCCTACGACTGGCAGGGCGAGGCCGCCGAGAAGTTCCTCCAGGAGCTCGCCGAGTACGAGACGGCCCTCGAGGCCGAGGCGGACGACATGGACGCCACCGCCGAACTCCTGGACGAGGCCGCCGCCGAGAGCCGGATGGCCCAGGACCTCGTCGAGACGGTCATCCGCGAACTCATCGAGTGGGCGATCATCACGTTCGCCGCCTCGCTCGCCTTCAGCGTCGTCACCGCCGGCATCTCGCTCGCCGCTGAAGCCGCCGCGGCCGCCACCGAAGGCGCCGTCGCCGCCACCCGCATCACCAGGCTGGTCGCCAAGCTCGCCAAGGTCCTCAGGAGGATCGAGGAGGAGCTGATGGACCTCAAGGAGATCGCCTCCCGCCCCCACCTCAACCCCACCAAGCCCTGGACCTGGAACAAGCCGATCGACGTCTCGGCCTACCTCGCCAAGAAGGGCACCAAGATCATTGGTAAGGCCGCCCTGGGCGCCGTCGGCTTCACCGGCGACCCGGTCGGCCAGACCGTCCAGCAGGCCGTCCAGTCCGGCGCAGGCATCGTCGCCGACGAGATCGACGACCGGATCGCCGGCAACCCCCACCCCTCCACCGCCGCCCGCGAACACGCCGGCATCGCCCAGCCCCAGCAGGAGCCCGAGCTCAGCCCGGAGGAGCGCAAGGCCCGCTTCGACGCGGCCTTCGGCTGACAGGAGGACCCACCGTGCTCAACCGCGACCGCGACATCGTCACGCCCTTCCTGCACCCCGGCGAGCAGCTCCTCGCCGCGGCCAGCACCAGCCTCGCCCCGGGCATCCCGTACCCGCCGGCCGGACTCCTCCCGCCCCGGCAGCCCAGTGAGCTGGAGCAGAAGCTCGGCAAGCCGTTCAACGTGCTGCGCCGCGCCTACGCTGCCGTCAACCCGGTCTCCGCCGCCGTCGGTGCGGTCGAGGACCGGATGATGGACGCCGTACCGGACTCGGTCTGGCACGGCGAGGGCATGGCCGGCGGCTGGCACAGCGAGGCCGGCCTGTTCGTCCGCCGGATGCGCGACGACAGCGCCAGCTCCGTCAGCACGTTCGGCGTCACCGACCGGCGCTACCTCGTGGTCGTCGACCGCTCCAAGCTGTGGCAGCTCAAGGAGCAGTACGCCCTGCACTGGGAAGCACCCCGGCACGCCGTGGCCCTGCACCGCAACCCCACCGGCATCCTCCAGCGCGGCCGGATCGACCTGTGGTTCGCCGACCGCTCCTGGGCCGGCGTCACCACCCCGCTGCCCTCCACGGCCGACGAGGTCGCGGCCGCGGCCGCCGGCCCCTACCGCTGACCCGCGGTCAGGCCCGGGCGGACGCCAGATCCGCGGAGGAGGCCGGGACGAGCCGCCGCAGGCGCTCCCCGGTCTCCTCGTCCCGCGGCGAGGCCACCACCACCTGCAGCCCGCCCGGCGCACGCAGCACCACCTGGTCCAGCCGCAGCACGCCCACCACCTCGTGCCGCACCTCCTTCTCGGCGCCGGCCTTCTCGCTCACCCGGTGCTCGTCCAGCCAGCGGTCCGCCTCCGGGAAGGACGACCGCAGCCGCTCGATCAGCGCCGCCAGCCGCCGCGCCCGCGGCGAGCCCGCCCCGCCCTGCTCGCCGTACGCGGCCCGCAGCTCCGCCAGCGTGCGTCGGGCGTGCCGTTCCCAGTCCACCGTGCGCACCCGGATCCGCCGGTCCGCGAACACCATCCAGGCCAGGTTGCGGTCCTCCGGCGCCATCGCCGCGAACTCGAACATCGCCTGGGCCGGGGCGTTCCAGGCCCGCACGTCCCAGCCCGCGTCCATCAGGAACGCCGGCGCGGGCGCCTGGGCGTCCAGCAGCCGCCGCAGCGCCTCCGGCACACCCGCCGACGCCTCGTCCCCGTACCCGTCGGGGTGCGGCCCCGCCCCCGCCAGCCGGAACAGGTACGCCGTCTCCGCGGCGTCCAGCCGCAGCGTCCGCGCCAGACTCGCCAGCACCTCCGGCGACGGATTGATGTCCCGGCCCTGCTCCAGCCACGTGTACCAGGTCACCCCGACCCCGGCCAGCAGCGCCAGCTCCTCCCGCCGCAGCCCCGGCGTCCGTCGCCGCACCCCCGGGGCGATCCCCACGTCCGCCGGGGTCAGCGCCGCCCTCCGGGTCCGCAGGAAGTTCGACAGCGCCCGCCTCCGCACGTCCTGACCGGCCAAGGTTCCTCCCCCTGAAAACTGGTGGCCCGACTACCAGTATCGCCACGCACTGCTGCGCGGCCGCACCGGGCGGAAGGCTGGAAGCCGTCCGAACAAACCGTACTGACGGGAAATCAGATGAACCGCCGCACCCGCAGCGCAGTCCTGCTCGCCGCACTCGCCACCGTTCTCGCCGCCGCACCCGCGCTGCCGGCCGCCGCCGCGCCTTCCACCGCCGTCCACTGCGGGCCCGCCGTGATCGCCGGCCACGCCGACACCCTGCACCCCGAGGGTGCCACCTGGGACGCCGTCCGCGGCCGCTTCCTGGTCGGCTCGCTCCGCCACGGCACCGTCTCCGCCGTCCGCCCCGACGGCACCACCACCACACTGGTCGACGACCCGGCCGTGCTGGTCTCCACCATCGGCATCCACGTCGACGCCGCCCGCAACCGGGTCCTCGTCGTCAACGGCGACCCCGGCACCTCCCTGCGCACCGACCCCGCCGGCTCCGGACGGATCGCCGGCATCGGAGCCTACGACCTCACCACCGGCCGCCGCCTTTTTTACACCGACCTCGCGGCCACCGCCGGGGACGGCGGCCCCCACTTCGCCAACGACCTGGCCCTCGGCCCCGACGGCACCGCGTACGTCACCGACTCCTTCGCCCCGATCGTCTACCGCGTCGCCCCCGACGGGACCGCGGGCATCCTCCTCCGCGACACCCGGCTCGCGGCGCCGCAGGGCGGCTTCGGCCTCAACGGCATCGTCCGCCACGGCAGCACCCTGGTGATCGGCAAGTACGACGACGGCACCCTCTGGCGCCTGCCGATCGACCGCCCCCGGGACCTCGCCCGCATCCCCGTCACCGGCGGCTCCCTCACCGGCATCGACGGGCTGCTGCTCCGCCCGGACGGCACCCTGCACGGCATCACCAACCGCCTCGGCGGCAACGGCGTCAGTGCCCGGGTCGAGCTCCGCTCCACCGACGGCTGGCGCACCGCCCGCACCTCGGTGCACCCGCTGACCGACCCGGCCCCCACCGTGCTCACCCCCGGCCCCGCCGGCAGCACCTACATCCTCGACGGCCGCGCCGACCTCCTCTTCGCCGGCACCCCCGTCGACACCTTCACCCTCCACCGCCTCTGAATAACTGGCCTGCGGCCACCCCGACAGGGGGCGCAGTTCCCCGCGCCCCCTTTGGGGTTGCCCGTTCTCCCCGTCAGGCCGCGACTGCGGCGAGCTCAGGGGCGGTGGCCGGTGCGGCGCGGTGGCGGGCGGCGGCGAGGCCCACGGCGGCAAGCCCCAGGCCGGCCCACAGGAGCAGGGTCAGCAGCGGGCCGCCGGCCCCCGCGCCGTCGAAGTAGGACACCGACCGCAGCAGCGTCCCGGCCGCCCCCGGCGGCAACTGCTGCCCGAGGACGCCCGCCGGGGCCGGCAGCATTTCGGGTGCGGAGGCGACACCCGAGAAGGCGTTGCCGATCAGCACCATCAGCAGGCCGGCCACGGCGAGGCCTGCGGTGCCGAGAAGTGCCGCCGCCCCGGCGGCCGTGGCGCCGACCGCGAGGACGGTCAGCCCGATCACCCCGGCCTCGGCCCACCAGTTGCCGGTCAGCGTCCCGAGCCAGCCGTGCGCGAGGGCGGCGCCGACCAGGCCGGTGAGCAGTGCGGCCCCGAGGAGTGCGGTGATCGCCCGGCCGCCGCGCAGCCGCATCGCCGTCACCACCCCGCCGGCCGCCACCCCGGCCAGTACCAGGGGCAGCAGCCCTGCGCCGAACGCCGCCCCGCGCGGGTCGGCGGCCGGGGTCGGCACCACGTCCGTCACGTGCACGGCGGTGCCGGCCGGGGCGGCGGAGTCGGCGGCCGTGCGGAGCAGCTGCGCCACGGCCGGGCCGGCGGCCGAGGCGGTGAGCAGCTCGGGGCCGCCCGGGCCGGCCACCAGGGCGCCGTAGACGTCGCGGTCCTCGACGGCCTGCCGGGCGGCGGCCGCGTCGGCGTAGTGGTGGATCTCGAAGGCGCCGGGGTGGGCGGCCAGCCGCTGTTCCACGGTTGCGGTGGCGGCGGCCGGCCCGGCGACGCCGATCGGCAGGTCGCGCGGGGCGGTGCGGGCGGCGGGCCAGGCGAAGGCCCAGAGGGCGAGGGCGGCCAGCAGCGGTACGAGTGTCCAGACGGCGACGAGGCGCCGGGAGGCGGGTGCGGACTCGGGGGAGGCGGACATGGCAGCCCCTCGATTCAAAGAGAAGGATCGTTCGTTTTACGTGGCCCACTCTCCGCCCGCCGGTCGTGCTTGTCAAGAATGAACGTTCGTTTTACTGTTGCCCCATGGCTCGCGTATCCCAGGCGCACCTCGACGCCCGCCGCCGGCAGATCCTCGACGGCGCCGCCCGCTGCTTCGCCCGCAACGGCTTCCACGCCACGTCCATGCAGGACGTGCTGCGCGAGTCCGGGCTGTCCGCCGGCGCCGTCTACCGGTACTTCGCGAGCAAGGAGGAGATCGTCGCGGCCATCGCCGGCGAAGCCTTCGGCCTCGTCCGCTCCGCCTTCGCGGACGCCGCCGCGGCCGTCCCCCCGCCCAGCCCGGACGTCCTGCTCGGCCGGGTGATGCGCGCCGTCTTCGACCAGGCCCCGCCCGAGGGCGACCGCCAGGCCTTCGCCCGCCTCATCGTGCAGGTCTGGACGGAGACCCTGCGCAACCCCGTCCTCGCCGCCACCCTCAACGAGGGCTACACCGCCATGCGCAAAGCCTGGGCCGACCTGGTCGGCACCTACCGCGAGGCCGGCCTGATGCCGCCCGGGCCGGACGCCGACCACGTCGCCCGCACCCTGATCGCCACCGCCCAGGGCTTCATCGCCCAGCAGGCCCTGTTCGGCGACGCCGACCCCTCGGTCGTCGAGGACGGCCTGCGCGCCCTCACCACCATGCGCAACGACGCCTCCCCGGAGGCCCGGTGAACGGCGCACCCGGCCCCGCCGCCGAACGGCTCGACCTCCAGGAACGCGCCCTGGACGACCTGCTCGCCGCCCTCGGCCTGCCCTTCGAGGAACCGGACGACCCCCGGGTGGCACGCCTCGCCGAACGGCACCCGCACTACCCCCAGTACCACCGCATCGGCCACAAGCGGCAGACCGCCTACCGCGCCCTCGCCGCCGACCGCAGCCTCACCCGCACCCACGAGGACGCCGTCCACCGGGCCCTCGTCCACGACGACGACCCGAGCTCCCCGCGCTGGCTCGCCGCCGTCCTGGTCGCCGCCATCGGCGCCCGCCGCCTCCAGGACCGCCTCCTCACCACCCTCGCCACCGGCACCCCCCACGAACGCACCTGCGCCGCCCGGGCCTGGCGCTGGGCCGACGCCGACCCCGCCGACCCCCGCTACCTCGCCCTCCTCCCGCCACCGGGCGAGTGACCGCGGGGCCTTTGCCCCCGCCGCGTCCGGTCCACCCGCGGCGGGGAAGCCCGCCACTGCGGTCAGCCGGTGCGGCGGGAGCGGGTCAGGGCCAGCCCGCCGAGGACCGTGGCCACCAGGCCCACCAGCAGAGCCACTACGCCACCGCCCAGACCGTTGCCGGTGCCGAGACCTCCGGAGGCGGTGGCCACCACCAACCCGCCGAGGGCCATGCCGGCCGGCCCCGACACCAGGGCCAGGACGGCTCCGCTCCGCCCGGCGCCACCGCCGGTACGACCGCGCGAGCGGGACAGGGCCCTGCCGGCGGCGACCACGCCGACCACCGCCAGCAGCGCGGCCACCACGGCCCCCAACCGCCCGGCGCTCATGGTGAGGACGCCCGCGGCCTGCTGGACGGTGGCGTGCGCGGACGCCGGTGCGGCGAACACGGACGGGACAGACATGGGTTCCCCTTTTCTTCTCCCACGGCCGGACACCTCCTGTGCCGGACGCCCTCCGAGCATGGCCGCCCGACCCGCCGCCGGTCGTCCGACGGACGCGGACAATCCGCGCTGCCGCCCGTGCCGCACCCGGTTGCGGCGGACGCAGCAGGAACCGCGGAGGTACCGCGGCTGCAGTAGTCGGCCGCTCGTTCCCACGCAGGACCCCGCCCGCGCCGCCGTCCGGCTAGGGTGCGCGCATGGACAGGGGACGGATCGGTGTCGGGGACTGGGCGATCGCCGGCGGTGTGGCAGCGGCGCTGCTGGTCACCGGGATGGCCGGACGGCATCCCACCACCGGCCCCGACCTGCTCGGCTGCGTCCTGCTGGCGGCCGGCGGCCTGGGGCTGGCCGCGCGCCGCCGGGCCCCGGTCGCCGTCCTGGCCGGTACCGGGCTCTGCGCGGTGGGCTACCAGGCGGCCGGTTTCGACGTGCCCGCCGTCGCCTACCTGTTCGCGGTGTACGCGGCTGTCCGGGCCGGACACCGCACCGCCGCCGTGGTGGTGAGCATGGCCGTGCTGGCGGCCCTCCCGCTCGCGGCCCTGGCCTCGGGCCTGCACGACACGGGCGAGGCGTTCGCACGGGCCCGCGGAGCCCTCGAACTGGCCTGGCTGATCGCCGCGGGCGCCGCGGGCGAAGCGCTGCGGCAGGCGGAACGGCGGGCGGACGAGGCCGAGCGCACCCGGGAGGAGGCCGCACGGCACCGCGCCGACGAGGAACGGCTGCGCATCGCACGGGAGTTGCACGACTCGCTCACCCACCAGATCTCGATCGTCAAGCTGCAGGCCGAGGTCGCCGTGCACGTGGCCCGCAGACGCGGCGAACCGGTCCCCGAAGCCCTGCTGGCGATCCAGGCGGCAGGCCGCGAGGCGGCGCGGGAGCTGCGCGCGACCCTGGAGGCGCTGCGCGACGACGACACCACTCCGCCGCGCGGGCTCGACCACGTCCCGGAACTGGTGGAACGGGCCCGGTCCATCGGCCTGGACGCGACCCTGACGATCGAAGGACAACCCCACGACGTGCCCGCCGCGGTGGAACGGACCGCCTACCGGATCGTCCAGGAGTCGCTCACCAACATCGCCCGCCACGCGGACGCCGCCAAGGCCTCCGTCCGGATCGACTGCCGTTCGGACGTCCTCGCGATACGCGTCGACGACGACGGCAGGGCCGTACCGGACAACGCCCCGACACCCGGCATCGGCCTGCTCGGCATGCGCGAACGGGTCACCGCCCTCGGCGGCCGGCTGCGCGCGGAACCGCGGAGCGAGGGCGGTTTCACCGTCCAGGCCGAACTCCCCGTGGAGGGGACGGCGTGATCCGTGTCCTGCTGGTCGACGACCAGCCGCTCATCCGCAGCGGATTCCGTGCACTCCTCGACCTCGAGGAGGACATCGAGGTGGTGGCCGAGGCCGCCGACGGGCAGCAGGGCCTGGCCCTCGCCGGGGAACACCTGCCCGACGTCGCCCTCGTCGACATCCGGATGCCGGTCCTCGACGGCATCGAGGTGACCCGGCGCATCGCCGCGGATCCGGCCCTGGCCCGGGTGCACGTCGTCATCCTGACCAACTACGGCCTGGACGAGCACGTGTTCAACGCGCTGCGCGCCGGGGCCGCCGGATTCCTCGTCAAGGACATCGAGCCGGAGGACTTCCTGCACGCCGTCCGGGTCGCCGCCCGCGGCGACGCCCTGCTCGCACCCTCGATCACCCGCAGACTCATCGACAGGTACGTCACCCAGCCGCCCGACACCGGCACCGGCATCGGCCTCGACGAGCTGACCAACCGCGAACGCGAGGCGGTGGCCCTGGTCGCGCGGGGCCTGTCCAACGACCGGATCGCCGACCTCATGGTGATCACCCCGATGACCGCCAAGACCCACATCAACCGGGCCATGACCAAGCTCCAGGTCCGCGATCGCGCCCAACTCGTCGTCCTCGCCTACGAATCCGGCCTGGTGACCCCGCGCACCTCCTGACGTCCGGAGGTGGGCGGAAGCCCTGGACGCCGCCGCTGCGCTCTCCGGAATTCCCTGCGTGTCAGGGCCGGGGGGCGGGTAGTGTGCCCGGCATGCGATGCGGCATGTGCGGCTCTGAACGGCTGAGCGCGGTGGGGGACCTGACGACGGATTCGATGGCGACGGAGCGCATGCGCCTCCGTTTCCCCCGGCCCGGGAGATTCAAGTCCCGGCCGACCTTCACGGTCGCCTCGGCCCGGGCCTGCCGCGACTGCGGCACCCTCTTCCCCTGCCTCGGCGAGTACGAGCGGATGCAGCTCGACGCCACCGCCGACGACCTGGCCGAGTGACCCCGGGGGCCGGTCAGGCGGAGAGCGCCGCCGGGGCGGCGACCGCGAGGCGCGCGGCGTCGTAGCGCTGCAGCAGGAGTCCGGCGACCTCGGGGGCGGCGCCCAGCACACCGGCCAGCAGGTCCGCGCCGTCCGCGGCGGCCGCGATCCGGTCGGGCAGCAGCCCGGGCGCCAGCAGGTAGGGGGCGACCGCCACGGTGTCCGCACCGGCCTCCCGCAGCGCGGCGACCGCCTCCGGCACCCGCGGCCCGCCCGCGGAGGCGTACGCGACCTCGACGGCGGCCCAGCCGCGGCTGCGCCGCCAGGTCTCGGCGACGGCCCGGGTGGCGGCGTCGGCGGCCGGGTCGGAGGAGCCGGCCGCGGCGAGCACCACGCCGGTGCGGGCGCGCACCGCGGCACGGGCGGTGTCGAGCCCGGCTTCCGCGAGGCGCCGGTCGAGCGCGTCCAGCAGCAGCGGGGAGGGGCCGAGCACGTCGGCGAGCGGCAGGTCGGCGCCGGCGGCGCGCAGTGCGGCGGGGATGTCGCTCTTGGCGTGGAAGGCCCGGTTGAGCAGCAGCGGCACGGCGACGGCGGCACCGAGCCGGCCGGCGACCTGGGGGATGCGCGGGGCGCAGTGGTCCAGGTAGGCGGTGGCGACGGTGAGTCCGGGCCGCAGGCCGCGGACGCGGTGGACGAGGGCGTCCACGGTGGCGGCGTGCCGCGGGTCGCGGCTGCCGTGGGCGATCAGCAGCAGGGCGGGGCCGCCCGCCCCGCCGGTGCGGGCGGGGGCGGGCGGCGTGCCGGTGCGCATGGCGGCCGTCCTCAGCGGGTGGTGACCAGCAGGCCGCGGTTGCGCAGCACGCGGCGCTCGATCGGGGAGAAGACGAGCAGGTCGATCGCCACGCCGACGACGAGGATCAGGACGATGCCGAGCAGCACGCCGGACATGTCGTTGAACTCGCGCTGGTTCTCCAGGTAGCGGCCGAGGCCGAGGCCCAGGTCGGGGGAGGAGGCGATGAGTTCGGCGGCCATCAGCGAGCGCCAGGAGAACGCCCAGCCCTGCTTGAGGCCGGCCAGGTAGCCGGGGAGGGCGGCGGGCAGCAGCACGTGGCGGGCGCCGGCCAGGCCGGTGGCGCCCAGGGTGCGGCCGGCCCGCAGGTAGATCGGCGGCACCTGGTCGACGCCGGAGACCAGGCCGTTGGCGATCGACGGGACGGCGCCGAGCAGGATGACCGCGTACATCGCCGAGTTGTTGATGCCGAGCCAGATGACGGCGGCGGGCACCCAGGCGACCGAGGGCAGCGACTGCAGGCCCGCGAGGACCGGCCCGAGCGCGGCGCGCACCGGCTTGACCCGGGCGACCAGCAGGCCGATCGGGGTGCCGATGGCGACCGCGGCGACGAAGCCGGACAGGCCGCGCCACACGCTCGTCCAGATGATCGAGAAGAGCGTGCCCTCGTACCAGAGGTCGGTGAGCGAGGACCAGACGGCCGCGGGGCTGGGCAGCTTGTCGGGGGTGGTCAGCTCCAGGCTGAAGGCGAGCTGCCAGACGCCGAGGACGAGCAGGACGCCGAGGACGGGCGGCAGCACCTTCTGGCGCAGCACCTGGGTGAGCGGGGTGCGCTGGACCTGGACGGAGTCCAGGGCGTCCAGGCCGGCCTCGACACTCGCGGTGTCGCCGGACCGGTCCTTGACCAGGGTGGTGGTGTCAGTGCTGGACATGGCGGCGGATCTCCCCACGCAGCTCTTCGGTGATCTCGATGGACAGATCCGCGACGCCGGCGTCTTCGATGCGGCGCGGCTGGGGCAGGTCGATCCGCCACTCCTTGGCGACCCGGCCGGGCCGGGAGGACAGCAGGACGACGCGCTGCGCGAGCCGGACGGCCTCGCGCACGTTGTGGGTGACGAACAGGACGGTCAGTTGCCGCTCCGCCCAGATGCGGGTGATCTCGTCGTGCAGGACGTCGCGGGTGATGGCGTCGAGCGCGGCGAACGGCTCGTCCATCAGCAGCACGCCGGCGCCCTGGGCGAGCGAGCGGGCCATCGCGACGCGCTGGCGCATGCCGCCGGACAGCTCGTGGACGCGCTTCTTGTGGGCGCCGCCGAGGCGCACCAGCTCCAGCAGCCGCTCGGCCTCGGCGCGGCGCTCGGCCTTGGGCACGCCGGCCAGGCGCAGCGCGAGCTCGATGTTCTTGCCGGCCGTCAGCCACGGGAACAGCGCGTGGTCCTGGAACATCAGGGCCGGGCGGCCGCCGGGCACCTCGATGTCGCCGGAGGTCGGCCGGTCGAGGCCGGCGACCAGGTTGAGCAGGGTGGACTTGCCGCAGCCGGAGGCGCCGAGCAGGGTGACGAACTCGCCGGGGGCGACGTCCAGGCTGATGTCGTCCAGGACGGGGGTGGCCGCGCCGGGGCGGCCGAAGGACTTGTGCACGTGCGAGAGGCGGACGGCGGGCCGGTCGAGCGTGGCCGCGGCAGCGCTGGTGGTGGCGGGCTCCGTGGTGGTCAGTGCCGGGGTCATCCGGGGACCTCCTCCGTGAGTGGCGTGGGCCCCTCCTGCCCGGCGGCGGGCAAGGAGGGAAGCTGGCTGGTGGCTCTCGGGGCCGGGGTCCGGCCCCGCCCCGCCCGGTGACTGGGCATCGACTGGGCGGGGGCGGGGCGGACCGCGGGGTTATCGGGTGCGCGTCACTTGGCGCCGAGTCCGGCGTCCGCCACGGCGGGCTTGCCCTGGGCCTGGAGCACCTTGTTCAGCAGGGTCAGGTCGTAGATCCCGGTGAGGTTCGGCTTCTTCAGCAGGCCCGCGGTGACCGCGTGGTCGGCCTCGGCCTGCAGGGTGTTCGCCAGCGG
Organism: Kitasatospora sp. NPDC051914; assembly: GCF_040680995.1. NCBI lineage: Bacteria > Bacillati > Actinomycetota > Actinomycetes > Kitasatosporales > Streptomycetaceae > Kitasatospora > Kitasatospora sp. NPDC051914. The sequence continues at coordinate 57,187 of NZ_JBFAXX010000047.1, read as the reverse complement.
GTCGTCCAGGAACTCGATGTCCTTCCACGCCGGGTCGAGGATCGCGGCGTCCAGCGCGTTGCCGGCCGCCTCCTTGATCGCGGCGTTGGCCGACTCCTTGGCCTTGTCCGGGTTGGCCTTGATGAAGGCGTTGGTGTTCACCGAGCCGCGCAGCACGGCCTCCACCACGTCCGGGTGCTCCTTGAGGAACTTCTGCGAGACGATGATGTTGGTGATGACGAACTTGCCGTCCGGCCAGACCTGCTTCTCGTTCAGCAGCTCCTTGGCACCGAGGCTGACCAGCTTGGAGGCGGTCGGCTCGGGCACCCAGGCGCCGTCGATCGAGCCGGACTTGTAGGCGTCCGGGGTGACCTTGTTGTCGGTGCGCACCACGCTGACGTCGCCGGCGCCGGACGCGGCGTCGACCTTGTAGCCCTTGGTGGCCAGGTAGTTGAGGAGCGCCACGTCCTGGGTGTTGCCGAGCTGCGGGGTGGCGATCTTCTTGCCCTTGAGGTCGTCCAGGGTCTTGATCTTGTCGGGGTTGACCACCAGGCGGACGCCGCCGGAGGCCGAACCGCCGATGATCCGCAGCGACTTGCCGTCGGACTTGGTGTAGCCGTTGATGGACGGGGAGGGACCGATCCAGCCGATGTCGATCGAGCCGGCGTTGAGCGCCTCGATCTCGGTCGGGCCGGCGTTGAAGATCTGGGTCTTGACCTTCGTGGCGCCGAGCTCCTTCTGGATCAGGCCCTCCTTGAGGCCGACCAGCGCGGTGCCGTGGGTGAGGTTGGCGAAGTAGCCGATCTTCACGGTGTCCGCGGAGAGCTTGGGGCCGGAGGCGGCCGCGGCCGGGGCCGCCGAGCTGTTGTCCTCGCTCTTGGAGCCGTAGCCGCAGGCGCTGAGCAGGGCGGCGGCGGTGAGCGCGGCGACGGCGGCCGCGGCCGGTCGTCTGAAACGGCCGCTGCCGGACCGTCCGGAGGTATGCGTGGTGGCGGAGCCGAGTGCCATGGGAGTCGTCCCGTTCACGGTGGGGCGCTGTGGGGCGCCGGGGGAAGGTGGTCGCGGTGCTGACGGCATGTCGCATGCCGGGCATGCCGGGCCGGTGCCGGCTGTGGGAAGGGACCGGCCCGGTGACAGGGGCTCAGCGCCCCTGTCCGCCCCCACATCGCGTCAGGCCGCCCTGGCCGCTGCCGAGGACGCCGCTGCCGATGCGGCCGCCTTCCTTGTCCATGCCCGAGAACGCCTCGCTGGGCATCAGACCCAGTCCTCCTCGTCCGGTTCGGTGGCGCGTACGGTGTCGAAGGCCTCGCCCGCCATGCCGGCGGTGAGGGTGGTGCCGTCGGCCGGGTCGATCAGCAGGAACGAGCCCGTCCGGCGGTTGTCGGTGTAGCCGTCGAGCGCCAGCGGCTCGGCGGTGCGCAGCACCACGTGGCCGATGTCGTTGACCTCCAGGCCGTCGGCACCGGAACGCTGCTCCAGCGTGTCGATGTCGATCCGGTAGGAGATCTCCTTGACCAGCGCGCGCACGGTGCGGGTGGTGTGCTTGAGCAGCACCTTCGCGCCGGGGCGCAGGGCCCGCTCGTTGAGGTGGCAGACGGTGGCCTCGATGTCCTTGGTGGGCACCGGGGCGGGGCCGGCCGCGATCAGGTCGCCGCGGGAGACGTCGATGTCCTCGGCGAGGCGGACGGTGACCGACTGGGGGGCCCAGGCGATGTCCGTCTCCTTGCCGAGGGCGTCGATGCCCGCGACGGTGGTGGTGTGCCCGGACGGCAGGACGGTCACCGGGTCGCCGACCCGCAGCACGCCGGAGGCGAGCTGGCCGGCGTAGCCGCGGTAGTCCGGGTGGTCCTCGGTCTGCGGCCGGATCACGTACTGGACGGGGAACCTGGCGGGCTCGCCGCTCGGGTCGCTGCCGACCGGGACGGTCTCCAGGTGCTCCAGCAGGGTCGGGCCGCCGTACCAGTCCATGTGCGCCGAGGGCTCGACGACGTTGTCGCCGGCCAGGGCGGAGATCGGCACCGCGACGACGTCCTTGACGCCGAGCGAGGCCGCGTAGGCGGTGAACTCCTCGGCGATGGCCGCGAAGACGGGCTCGGCGTAGTCGACGAGGTCCATCTTGTTGACCGCGAGGACGACGTGCGGGACGCGCAGCAGGGCGGCGACGGCGGCGTGCCGGCGGGTCTGCTCGACGACGCCGTTGCGGGCGTCGACCAGCACGACGGCGAGCTCGGCGGTGGAGGCGCCGGTCACCATGTTGCGGGTGTACTGCACGTGGCCCGGGGTGTCGGCGAGGATGAACCGGCGCCGGGCGGTGGCGAAGTAGCGGTAGGCGACGTCGATGGTGATGCCCTGCTCGCGCTCGGCGCGCAGGCCGTCGGTGAGCAGCGCCAGGTCGGGCGCCTCCTGGCCGCGGTTGCGGGAGGCGTGCTCCACGGCCTCCAGCTGGTCGGCGAGGACCGACTTGGAGTCGTGCAGCAGACGGCCGACCAGGGTCGACTTGCCGTCGTCCACGGAGCCGGCGGTGGCGAACCGCAGCAGCGAGGTGGCGGTGGTCTCCGGAGTGGCGGTCATCTTAGAAGTACCCCTCACGCTTGCGGTCCTCCATCGCGGCCTCGGACAGCTTGTCGTCGGCCCGCGTGGCGCCGCGCTCGGTGAGGCGGCTGGCGGCGATCTCGGTGATCACGTCGGCGATCGTGGTGGCGTCGGAGTCGACGGCGCCGGTGCAGGACATGTCGCCGACGGTGCGGTACCGGACGAGGCGGTTCTCGACCGGCTCGCTCTCCTTGGGGCCGCCCCACTCGCCGGCGGTCAGCCACATGCCGTTGCGCTTGAACACGTCGCGGTGGTGGGCGTAGTAGATCTCGGGGAGCTCGATGCCCTCGCGCTCGATGTACTGCCAGACGTCCAGCTCGGTCCAGTTGGAGAGCGGGAAGACCCGGACGTGCTCGCCGACCGCGTGCCGGCCGTTGTAGAGCGACCACAGCTCGGGGCGCTGGCGGCGCGGGTCCCAGGCGCCGAACTCGTCGCGCAGGGAGAAGACGCGCTCCTTGGCGCGGGCCTTCTCCTCGTCGCGGCGGCCGCCGCCGAAGACGGCGTCGAACCGGTTGGTCTCGATGGCGTCGAGCAGCGGGACGGTCTGCAGCGGGTTGCGGGTGCCGTCGGGGCGCTCGCGCAGCCGGCCGTCGTCGATGAAGTCCTGGACGTGGGCGACGTGCAGGCGCAGGTTGTGCTTCGCGACGGTGCGGTCGCGGTACTCGATGACCTCGGGGAAGTTGTGCCCGGTGTCGACGTGCAGCAGCGAGAACGGGACGGCGGCCGGCCAGAACGCCTTCAGCGCCAGGTGCAGCATGACGATGGAGTCCTTGCCGCCGGAGAAGAGGATCACCGGCCGCTCGAACTCGCCCGCCACCTCGCGGAAGATGTGCACCGACTCCGCCTCCAGGGCGTCGAGGTGCGACAGCGCGTACGGGTTCTCCTGGGTGTCCGGGAGACTGTGCGTGGCGGTCGTCATGCGAGGCCCCTTGTCGTCAGGAAGGCGTGCAGCTCGGCGGCGGATTCGGCGACCGCGCGGCCCTGGGTCTGCAGGCGCAGCTCGGGGTTCTGCGGTGCCTCGTACGGGTCGTCGACACCGGTGAGACCGGAGATCTCGCCGGCGGCCTGCTTGGCGTACAGGCCCTTGACGTCGCGCTCGGCGCAGAGCTCCACCGGCGTGGCGACGTGGATCTCCAGGAAGTCGGTGCCGTTGGCGGCGTGCCGCTCGCGGACGGCGGTGCGGGAGTCCGCGTACGGGGCGATCACCGGGGCGAGGACCTTGACCCCGTTCGAGGCCAGCTTCTCGGCGACGAAGCCGATCCGGGTCACGTTGGTGTGCCGGTCCTCCCGGGTGAACCCGAGGCCCTTGGAGAGGAACTCGCGGATCTCGTCACCGTCCAGGACCTCCACCTTGTGGCCCTCGGCGCGCAGCCGCTCGGCCAGCGCGAACGCCAGGGTGGTCTTGCCCGCGCTGGGCAGCCCGGTCAGCCACACGGTGGCGCCGCGCTCGCAGGGGGCGGCCGCGCGGGCCGCCGCGGTGCTCCCGGCGGACTCCCCGCGGTCCAAGGTGTCGGCTGTGGTCACGGTGATCTCTCCTGAGGTCTCGTCGGTCTGGCGGATGGTCAGAGGTGGATGCCGCACTCGGTCTTGCCGGAGCCCGCCCAGCGGCCGGCCCGGCCCTTCTCGCCCTCGCCGGGCTTGGCGGTGCAGGACAGCGGCGAGCAGCCGATGGAGGTGTAGCCCTCCCACAGCAGCGGGTTGAGCAGCACCCCGTTGGCCTGGACGTACGCGTCGACGTCGTCCTGCGTCCAGCGGGCGATCGGGGCGAGCTTGACCTTGCGGCGCTTGGCGTCCCAGGCCACCACCGGGGTGTTGGCGCGGGTCGGCGACTCGTCGCGGCGCAGCCCGGTCGCCCAGGCGTCGTACGCGCCGAGGCCGCGGTTCAGCGGCTCGACCTTGCGCAGCGAGCAGCACAGGTCCGGGTCGCGGTCGTGCAGGTTCGGCCCGTACTGGGCGTCCTGCTCGGCCACGGTCAGCTTCGGGGTGAGCGTGATGACGTTGACCGGCATGGTCGCCGCCACCGCGTCCCGGGTGCCGATGGTCTCGGCGAAGTGGTAGCCGGTGTCCAGGAAGACCACGTCCACGCCGGGCAGCACGGAGGAGGCGAGGTGGGCGACGACCGCGTCCTCCATCGAGGAGGTGACGCAGAACCGCTTGCCGAAGGTGTCGGCGGCCCACTGCAGGATCTCCTGCGCGGTCGCCTCCTCGAGGTCGCGGGCGGCCGCGGTGGCCAGCGCCTCGTAGTCGGCCGTGGTGCTCATTCGCCACCTCCTTCGGTGTGCTCGGTGCCGGTCGTGGTGCCGGTCGTGGTGCCGTCGGGCCGGAGCAGGCCCAGGAACTTCAGCTGGAACGCCCTCCGGCAGGAGGCGCACTCCCAGCAGCCGTGCCCGGCCTCCGAGGGCCGCAGGTCCTCGTCGCCGCAGTACGGGCAGTGGAACGGCGCAGCCCTCTCACTCACGAGAGCTGGTCCTCGGTGGCCCGGGCCGTCCACTGGGCGAAGCGCTCGCCCTCGGTGCGGTCGGCCTGGTAGCGGGTCAGCACGCGCTCGACGTACTCCGCCAGGCCGTCCTTGGTGACCTTCAGACCGCGGACCTTGCGGCCGAAGCCGGCCTCCAGGCCGAGCGCGCCGCCGAGGTGCACCTGGTAGCCCTCGACCTGCTCGCCGTTCTCGTCGGTCACCAGCTGGCCCTTGAGACCGATGTCCGCCACCTGGATGCGGGCGCAGGCGTTCGGGCAGCCGTTGATGTTGATGGTGAGCGGCTCGTCGAAGTCCGGCAGGCGCTGCTCGAGCTCGTCGATCAGGCGGCGGCCGCGCTCCTTGGTCTCGACGATGGCGAGCTTGCAGTACTCGATGCCGGTGCAGGCCATCGTGCCGCGGCGGAAGGTGGACGGCTTGACCTGCAGGTCGAGCGCCTCCAGGCCGGCGACCAGCGACTCCACGCGGTCCTCGGGGATGTCGAGGACGATCATCTTCTGCTCGGCGGTGGTGCGCAGGCGGTCCGAGCCGTGCTGCTCGGCGAGGTCCGCGATCTGGCCGAGGATCTTGCCGTTGACCCGGCCGACGCGCGGCGCGAAGCCGACGTAGAAGCGGCCGTCCTTCTGCCGGTGCACACCCACGTGGTCGCGCCAGCGGGCGATCGGCTCGGCCGGGGCGGGGCCGTCGGCCAGCTTGGTCCCCAGGTACTCGTCCTCCAGCACCTGGCGGAACTTCTCCGCGCCCCAGTCGGCGACCAGGAACTTCAGGCGGGCGCGGTTGCGCAGCCGGCGGTAGCCGTAGTCGCGGAAGATGCCGATGACACCGCCGTACACGTCCGGGACCTGCTCCAGCGGGACCCAGGCGCCCAGGCGCACGCCGAGCTTGGGGTTGGTGGACAGGCCGCCGCCGACCCACAGGTCGAAGCCGGGCCCGTGCTCGGGGTGGACGACGCCGACGAAGGCGACGTCGTTGATCTCGTGGGCGACGTCCAGCAGCGGGGAGCCGGAGACGGCCGACTTGAACTTGCGCGGCAGGTTGGAGAATTCCTTGTTGCCGATGAAGCGGCGCTGGATCTCGTCGATGGCGGGGCTGCCGTCGATGATCTCGTCCTCGGCGATGCCGGCCACCGGGGAGCCGAGGATGACGCGCGGGGTGTCGCCGCAGGCCTCGGTGGTGGACAGGCCGACGGCCTCCAGCTTCTGCCAGATCGCGGGGACGTCCTCGATCCGGATCCAGTGGTACTGGACGTTCTGCCGGTCGGTCAGGTCGGCGGTGCCGCGGCCGTACAGCTCGGAGACCTCGGCGATCGCTCTGAGCTGGGCGACCGTCAGCCGGCCACCGTCGATGCGCACGCGGAGCATGAAGTACTCGGCGTCCAGCTCGTGGGGGTCGAGGATGGCCGTCTTGCCGCCGTCGATGCCCCCCTTGCGCTGGGTGTAGAGGCCCCACCAGCGCATCCGGCCGCGCAGGTCGGCGGGGTCGATGGAGTCGAAGCCGCGGTGGGCGTAGATCGTCTCAATGCGTGTCCGCACATTGAGACCGTCGTCGTCCTTCTTGAACTGCTCGTTGGCGTTCAGCGGCGTGAAGTGGCCCATGCCCCACTGGCCCTCGCCGCGGTGGCGGGTCACCTTGCGGGCGGCGGCGGGGCGGCGCACGGGTGCGCCGGCGACCGTGGGCTCGACCGGTTCGGGGCTAGGGGCCATGGTGTCTCGTCCTTTGGCAGCTGGCTCTGATGAGGGGTTCGGCATCCCCGGGCACGCAACTGCTCCGACCTGCGCTGTTGCTGCAGGCGTCAGGGTGCAGTGACGCTGGCCGGAGGGCGCCCGCGCATCCGCATCGGCGGGGATTCGCGAGGTGCCGGCGCCGGTGCCGTGGTGGCGGCGGGGGTAGGGCTCAGGTCACCGGACAGATGGCGCTGGACACGCGGAGGAGATCGACGTGCAGTCGACCTACTAGGGTGGCTCCGGCGCTTGGCATGGCAAGAGATTCGCACGGCGAACGACCCTCGGTCCACTAACGTCCGCATTTTGGACGCGGATGTTTCGCATCATGGGATGCCTACCCGATTTACCGTCGTCAGCGCGGTGCGCGCCTCGACGCGAGGCCCCGCCGAAGGTACCTGACGACCCCTCCGCAGCCCCTCCCCGGGGCCCTCGCGCGCGTGTGCGCGGGGGAGGGGGTACAGGCCAGTACGGTAGGGGCGTGCAAGCAGCAGGCAGTACTCCGCGGGAGACCCCAGGCCCGGCCGCCGAACGGCCCCCGCGCCGCCGGGGCGGGCGCCGCCGTGCCCGCCGGAACGGCTGGCGCCACACCCTGTGGGCCCTGCTCAAGGACACCACCAACACCTGCGTCGAATACCGGGTCACCGGCCTCGCCGCCGAGGCCGCCTTCTTCACCCTGCTCTCGATCCCGCCGCTGCTCCTCTGCCTCGCCGGCACCCTCGGCTACCTCGACGACATCCTCGGCGCCGGCACCATCGACAAGCTGAAGAACGACGTCGTCTCGGCATCCGAAACGGTCCTCTCACCGGATTCGGTCGACCAGATCGTCCAACCCCTGCTGACCAGCGTCTTCGACAACGGCCGGCCCGACCTCATCTCCATCGGCTTCCTGCTGTCGCTCTGGTCCGGCTCCCGGGCGCTCTACATCTTCATCGACACCATCACCGTCATGTACGGCCTCGACGGCAAGCGCGGCATCGTCAAGACCCGCCTCATGTCCCTCGGCCTCTACCTCGGCGCCCTCGTCATCGGCTCGCTCGTCCTGCCGCTGCTCGTCGCCGGCCCCGGCCTCGTCATCGGCGCCCTCCCCGACTCCGCAGGCCTCGTCCAGGCCCTCTACTGGCCCGCCGCGATCCTGCTCCTGGTGATCTTCCTCACCACGCTCTACCACGTCGCCGTCCCCGCCAACACGCCCTGGCGCGAGGACATCCCCGGCGCCCTGGTCGCCCTGCTCGTCCTCGTCGTCTGCAGCGTCCTGCTCCGCGTCTACCTGATCAGCTCCGTCGAGGGCCCCTCCGTCTACGGCTCCCTCGCCGCCCCCGTCGCCGTGCTGCTGTGGATCTTCGTGGTCGCCCTCGCCGTCCTCATCGGCGCCGCCATGAACGCCGCCATCGACCGCCGCTGGCCCAGCGTCGAGACCGCCGACGCCCGCGCCGAGAACGAGCGCGCCAGCGAGGCCGCCGCCGCCACCGTCGTCCGCGAGGCCGCCGCCCGCCGCGCCCAGCAGCGCGCCCTCCTCGTCCGCGAACTCGGCCTCGCCGACGGCGGCGAGGAGGACGACGAGGACGACGACGACCTCCACGCCCCCGCCGAGTACCCCGAACGCTGGGCCGAAGTCCTCCCGCCGGACAGCCTGCTGCGCCGCATCCTCGGCGGCGGAGCCCGCCGCCGCCAGGCCCCGCCGCCCCCCGACACCGACCGGCCCACCGCCCCGCCGCGCAGCTCCCCGCACCACCACCCACAGCCGCCGCACCCCCTCCAGCAGCACGGCCAGATCTACCCCCCGCCCCCGCCCCCGATGCCCCCCGTCCCCCCGGCCCAGACCCCCCGCACCCCCTGGGACAGCCGCTAGGGGCGTCTTCAAGGGCCATGGGTGCACTTCCCGGCCGAAGGCCGGGGGAGAACTGCACGAGTCGGAAGGCGCCGAGCCGCACCTCCATCCCTCGCACAGCGCCCCATGCCTTCCCGCCCATGCCCACGGCGCGGGTGAATAAGGAGAAGGCGTGAAGAAGGTGCGTCCATTCGGAGGCATCGGGCTTGGCGTGCCGGTGCCCGGGCAGGCGCGCGAGCAGGATGCGGAACCGGTCCGTCCGTCCATGAACAGAGGGAGTAGGCCCATGCCGCTGATCAACTACGTCGTGCTGGGTGCGCTGGTCGCGGAGCTGGACGCCCTCGCCGACGTGGCCGTGCCGGACGCAGCCGTCCGGCGTCGCCGGGAGGACGCCCTCTACACCGTGTGCGTGTACACCGGCGTCCGCGACCCCCTGCGGGCCCTCGTCCGGGCCCGCCGGCTGCTCGCCCGGCACGATGCAGCGGTTCTCGCCGCGCCGGTGGTGCGGGCCGAGCCCGCCGTCCCGGCCGAGCTCGCCGTACCCGCGGAGCCCGTCGTCGCCGCGTAGCACTGCCGGGGCGCTGCGGCGCCCCCCGAGTCCGACGGGCTCGGCCGTGAGACTCGGCCCCCGTCCCGGAGCCCCCGCGCCGGAGGGTGCCGCCCGGGACGGGGGCCGACCACGTGGCCTGCACTGTTGCGGGGCGGCCCCGAGATCGACTTGTGAGCGCGAACAATTACACTCCCTTGCGCACACGTGAGACAGTTGCAGCGTGCATCTGGCTCTGCACCGACAAGGGGGCTGTGAGTGGGAAGTGAGATTGCCGGGACGGAGCCCCGACAGCCCGTGATGGCCGACGTCGCGAAGCTCGCCGGAGTGTCGCACCAGACCGTGTCCCGAGTCCTGAACGGCGCCCCGCACGTGCGGCCCGACACCCGCGACAAGGTGCTCGCCGCCATCAGGGAGCTGGACTACCGCCCCAACTCCGCCGCCCGGGCCCTGGTCACCCGCCGCTCCCAGACCCTCGGTGTGGTGAGCTTCGCCAGCACCCTCTACGGCCCGGCCTCGATGCTCGACGGCCTCGAACAGGCCGCCCGCAGCGCCGGCTACTTCGTCAGCGTGGCCAGCCTCCGCTCGCTGGACGCGCGTTCCGTCCAGGAGGCCGTGGACCGGCTGCGCGACCAGGGCGTCGAGGGCGTCGCCGTCATCGCCCCGCAGATCTCCGCCGTCGGCGCGGTCGCCCGGCTCTCCAGTTCGGTGCCGGTGGTCGCGGTCGGCTCCGGCAGCCGCTCCCGCGTCCCGACGGTCGCGGTCGACAACCTCACCGGCGCCGCCGCGGCCACCCGCCACCTGCTCGACCTCGGCCACGGCACCGTCCACCACGTCGCCGGCCCGGCCGGCTGGCTGGAGACCCAGGACCGCCTGGACGGCTGGCGCCGCACCCTGGAGGAGGCCGGTGCCCCGGTGCCCCAGGTCTACAACGGCGACTGGAGCGCCCGGTCCGGCTACGAGGCCGGCCTGCGGATCGCGGCGGACCCGGAGGTCACCGCGGTGTTCTGCGCCAACGACCACATGGCCCTCGGCCTGCTCCGGGCCCTCCACGAGGCCGGACGCCCGGTGCCCGGCGCGATCAGCGTGATCGGCTTCGACGACATCCCGGAGTCCGCCTACTTCACCCCGCCGCTCACCACCGTCCGCCAGAACTTCGGCGAACTTGGCCGCCGCGCCCTCGAACTCCTCGTCGAGGAACTCGCCGGGGTGGCCCACGCCCGCAGCCACGTCCTGGTCGCCCCGGAAATGGTCCTCCGCCGCTCCACCGGCCCGGCCCCGCGTCCGGCCTGACCCACCCGGGCGCGCCTGCAACCAAGAGGGGCGCGACGAACGGCGCGCAGCGGCAGGCCGACACCGTCACTCCCGCTCCGCGCGGCTCCGCGCGCCCCCTCGGGGTGAGTTGTGCCTTGAGCAGCGCACTCGAGGGGGCGCCGCACGGCCGCACTGCCGTCCCGCCCGTGTGACCTGCCCGTTCCGGCCCTCCCGACCTCGTTGCACGGCCCCCGCACCCTTGACAGCCAAAATGTGAACGTTAACAATCACAGCATCCGGAGTCGCCCGGCCATCCGCCACGGCCGTCGCGACCACCTGCTCCGCCGGCCGGCGGCCACCCCGCTTCGGCCCGTCCGCCCGGCGGCAGACGTTCCGCTCCTCATGAGGGTGAGGCGGCGGAACACCGGCCGGCCGCCGGCCCGCGACGGGGCGGAACAGCCGGCGGCCGGCCCCGAACGCCACCCCGTTCGTCCCCACCCCCGTTCGAAGGATGAGACAGTGACCGAGACGCCCCCCACCCGGGCCGAGCAGACCGGCACCCCGCAGACCGGCACCGAGCAGACCGCTGCGGACAGGACCGCCACCGGCGGCGACACCTACGTCGTCGGCGTCGACTTCGGCACCCTCTCCGGCCGCGCCGTCGTCGTCCGCGTCCGCGACGGCGAGGAGATCGCCACCGCCGTCCACAGCTACCCGCACGCCGTCATCGAGGACCGCCTCCCCGGCACCGGCCGCCGACTGCCCCCCGACTGGGCCCTCCAGCACCCCGAGGACTGGCGCGAAGTGCTCCGCACCGCCGTCCCCGAGGCCCTCGCCGCCTCCGGCGTCGACCCCGCCCGCGTCATCGGCATCGCCACCGACTTCACCGCCTGCACCGTGCTGCCCGTCCGCGCCGACGGCACCCCCCTCGCCGAGACCCCCGAGTGGGCCGCCCGCCCGCACGCCTGGCCCAAGCTGTGGAAGCACCACGCCGCCCAGCCGCAGGCCGACCGCATCAACGCCCTCGCCCACGCCCGCGGCGAGAAGTGGATCCACCGCTACGGCGGCAGGATCTCCGCCGAATGGCAGTACGCCAAGGCCCTCCAGGTCCTCGAGGAGGACCCGCAGGTCTACGCCGCCTGCGAGCGCTGGATCGAGGCCGCCGACTGGATCGTCTGGCAGCTCACCGGCACCGAGACCCGCAACAGCTGCACCGCCGGCTACAAGGGCATCCACCAGGACGGCGGCTATCCCGCCGACGACTACCTCGCCGCCCTCCACCCGGGCTTCGCCGACTTCGCCCGCACCCGCCTGGAGCACCCGCTCCTCCCGCTCGGCAGCCGGGCCGGCTCGCTCACCGCGGAGGCCGCCGCCTGGACGGGCCTGCCCGAGGGCACCGCCGTCGCCGCCGGCAACGTCGACGCCCACGTCGCCGCACCCGCCGCCCGTGCCGTCGACCACGGCCAGCTGCTCGCCATCATGGGCACCTCCACCTGCCACGTCGTCAACGGCGCCACCCTCGCCGACGTCCCCGGCATCTGCGGCGTCGTCGACGGCGGCATCGTCGCCGGCTCCTACGGCTACGAGGCCGGCCAGAGCGCCGTCGGCGACATCTTCGCCTGGTGGCTGCGCCAGGGCATGCCCGCCGACTACCTCGCCGAGGCCGAGGCCACCGGCGAGGACCTCCACCAGCTCCTCAGCCGCAAGGCGGCCGACCAGCCCGTCGGCGGCCACGGCCTGGTCGCCCTCGACTGGATGGGCGGCAACCGCTCCGTCCTCGTCGACCACCACCTCTCCGGAGTGATCGTCGGAATCACCCTGGCCACCAGGCCGGAGGAGATCTACCGCGCGCTCCTGGAGGCCACCGCCTACGGCACCCGTACGATCGTCGAGGCCCTCGAGGACGGCGGCGCCCCCGTCACCGAGTTCGTCGTCGCCGGCGGTCTCAAGAAGAACCCCCTCCTGATGCAGATCTACGCCGACGTGCTGCGCCGCCCCGTCTCGCTCGCCGCCTCCGAGCAGGGCCCCGCCCTCGGCTCCGCCATCCACGCCGCGGTCGCCGCCGGCGCCCACCCCGACGTGCGCACCGCCTCCGCCGCCATGGGCCGCGTCCACCGCCACGCCCACCTGCCCGACCCGGCCCGCGCCGACGCCTACGACGCCCTCTACGCCGAGTACCGCGCCCTGCACGACCACTTCGGCACCGGCCCCGACAAGCAGCTGCACCGCCTGCGCGCCATCCGCAACGCCGCCCTGACCGCCGACCGCACCAGCGAGGACCGATGACCTCCCCGATCGACCTGCTCCGCCGCCAGGTCAGCGACCTGCACCAGGAACTCGTCCGCTACAACCTGGTCGTCTGGACCGCGGGCAACGTCTCCGCCCGCGTCCCCGGCGAGGACCTCATGGTCATCAAGCCCAGTGGCGTCGCCTACGACGAGCTGACCCCCGACAACATGATCCTCTGCGACCTCGACGGCACCGTCGTGGCCGGCGACCACAGCCCGTCCTCCGACACCGCCGCCCACGCCTACGTCTACCGCCACATGCCCGAGGTCGGCGGCGTGGTGCACACCCACTCCACCTACGCCAGCGCCTGGGCCGCCCGCGGCGAGGCCGTCCCCTGCGTGCTCACCGCCATGGCCGACGAGTTCGGCGCCGAGATCCCCGTCGGCCCGTTCGCCCTCATCGGCGACGACTCCATCGGCCGCGGCATCGTCGACACCCTGCGCGGCCACCGCTCGCCCGCCGTCCTGATGAAGAGCCACGGCGTCTTCACCATCGGCAAGGACGCCAAGGCCGCCGTCAAGGCCGCCGTCATGTGCGAGGACGTCGCCCGCACCGTCCACATCTCCCGCCAGCTCGGCGAACCCCTGCCCATCGCCCAGGCCGACATCGACCGCCTCAACCACCGCTACCAGCACGTCTACGGCCAGCAGCCCGCGGCCCGGTGAAGGAGAACCACCCCATGACGCATACCGCCGACACCCGCGAGATCTGGTTCCTCACCGGCAGCCAGGGCCTCTACGGCGAGGACACCCTGCGCCAGGTCGCCGAACAGTCCCGCGAGGTCGCCGCCGCCCTCTCCGCCGACGGCGGCATCCCCGTCCGCATCGCCTGGAAGCCCGTCCTCACCGACGCCGCCGCCATCCGCCGCACCTGCCTCGACGCCAACGCCGACGACAACTGCATCGGCATCGTCGCCTGGATGCACACCTTCTCCCCGGCCAAGATGTGGATCGCCGGCCTCGACGCCCTGCGCAAGCCCCTGCTCCACCTGCACACCCAGGCCAACCGGCAGCTGCCCTGGTCCACCATCGACATGGACTTCATGAACCTGAACCAGGCCGCCCACGGCGACCGCGAGTTCGGCTACATCCAGTCCCGCCTCGGCGTCGCCCGCAAGACCGTCGCCGGCCACGCCACCGACCCCGCCACCGTCCGCCGCATCGCCTCCTGGGCCCGCGCCGCCGCCGGCCGCGCCGAACTCGCCACCCTCAAGCTCGCCCGCTTCGGCGACAACATGCGCGACGTCGCCGTCACCGAGGGGGACAAGGTCGAGGCCCAGCTCCGCCTCGGAGTCTCCGTCAACACCTACGGCGTCAACGACCTCGTCGCCGCCGTCGAAGGCGCCGCCGACAGCGACGTCACCGCCCTCACCAAGGAGTACGACGAGCTCTACCGCCTCGCCCCGGAACTCCGCCCCGGCGGCGACCGCCACGACGCGCTGCGCTACGCCGCCCGCATCGAGGCCGGCCTGCGCACCTTCCTCACCGACGGCGGCTTCGGCGCCTTCACCACCAACTTCGAGGACCTCGGTGGCCTGCGCCAGCTCCCCGGCCTCGCCGTCCAGCGCCTGATGGCCGACGGCTACGGCTTCGGCGGCGAGGGCGACTGGAAGACCGCCGTCCTGCTGCGCACCCTCAAGACCGCCGCCGCGGGCCTGCCCGGCGGCACCTCCTTCATGGAGGACTACACCTACCACCTGGAGCCCGGGCAGGAACTCATCCTCGGCGCCCACATGCTGGAGGTCTGCCCGACCATCGCCGCAGGCACCCCCTCCTGCGAGATCCACCCGCTGTCCATCGGCGGCCGCGAGGACCCCGTCCGCCTCGTCTTCGACGCCGCACCCGGACCCGCCGTCGTCGTCGGCATGGCCGACATGGGCGACCGCTTCCGGCTGGTCGCCAACGAGGTCGACGTCGTCGAGCCCGTCGAACCGCTGCCCCACCTGCCGGTCGCCCGCGCCGTCTGGAAGCCCCGCCCCGACCTGCGGACCTCCACCGAGGCCTGGCTCACCGCCGGCGGCCCGCACCACACCGTCCTCACCCGGGCCCTCGGCACCGAGGAGCTCGACGACCTCGCCGAGATGCTCGCCGTCGAACTCGTCCTCATCGACGGGGACACCACCATGCGCCGCTTCACCCGCGAACTGCGCTGGAGCCAGGCCTACCACCGTCTCGCCCAGGCCCTCTGAGCCCATGTCCACCGGCCGCACCCCGCACGCACCGCGGGGTGCGGCCGTCCGCGTGCCGCGACCTCCACCGCCGCGGGCACCGTCACGGGCCCGGGACCGGGCGGCGCAGCAGGTACAGCCCGGCGAACACGGTCAGCAGCGCCATGCAGACGATGAACACCACCCCCGCCTCCTCCAGGCCGACCGGTCCGGACAGCACGCCCACACCGATCACCGGGATCGAGATCCCCGTGTAGGCCACCACGAACAGCGAGGAGATCGACCCGGCCCGGTGCTCTGCGGGCGCCGCCGCGGCCACCGCCCCGACCGAGCCGCGCAGCGACAGCCCCTGGCCCGTCCCGCCGACCAGCGCGCTCAGCACCAGCAGCGCCAGCACCTCGGCCAGCAGCGAGCCGCCGAGCAGCGCCAGCCCCGCGAGCAGCACCGCGCAGCCCAGCGGCAGCGCCCGCCGCGCCCCGAGCCGGCCGGCCGCCAGCTGGCCGCCCGTCGACGCCAGGAACGTCGCGAAGACGATCAGCCCGATCAGCGCCCGGTTGTGCACGTCCAGGGTCTGCGCCAGGAAGGCCGGCGAGACCGCCGTGAACACCCCGAGCAGCGCGAACCCGGCGAAGGACGCGACCCCGGCCGGCACGAACACCCTGCGCACCTCGGGCGGCAGGCTCGGCGCCTTCAGCCGGGCCGCCGACAGGCCGCCCGCCCCGGCCACCGACTCCGGCAGCACCAGCAGCACCCCCGCCGCGACCGCCACCATCACCAGGTGCACCACGAACGGCAGCACCAGCGGATCGGGCGCGTACTCGGCCAGCACCCCCGACAGCAGCGGGCCGAGCCCCAGCCCGCCCATGTTCGCCGCCGTCGCCGCGAACGCCGCCCGGCCCTCCCGGCCGACCGGCGCCAGCTCCAGCACGTACGCGGTCGCGGTGCCGGTGAACAGGCCCGCCGAGAAGCCCGACATCAACCGGCCCAGGCAGAGCAGCGGCACCCCGCCCTCCGCCAGGAAGCAGACCGCGCTGAGCGCCGCGAAGCCGAGCCCCGCCAGCAGCACCGGCTTGCGCCCCACGGTGTCCGAGACGTTGCCGACGGCCAGCAGCACTCCGATCACGGCGAAGGCGTACACCGCGAAGACCACCGTGACGACCAGTTCGGAGAAGCCCAGCTCCTCCTGGTACAGCGAGTACAACGGGGTGGGCAGGGTGGTGCCGGCCATGCAGACCGCGAAGACGCCGGAGGCGGCCAGGTACGCCGTGGAACGGGTCGGACGGCCGGTCTGACGTTCACTCATGCGCCCACGGTACGGGCCGGTCGGCACGGCACCGCGGGGGCGCGCGTCAGGCCGGTTCCAACCGCCACCACTGCGCGGGATCGTCGGCGTCCTCCTGCTGGCGCACCGAGCCGTCCGCACAGCCCTCCACGGCCTTGCCGCTGATCACCGCGACGACCGTGAACGTGCCCGGCGCGTCCACGTGCTGCTCGAACAGCCACTCCTGGGCACCGAAGCCGTTCGGGGACCACTGCTGGATCGGCACCCCGTTTTTCGTGCGGGCACCCATGACGTCGAGGCGCTTGCCGCTCGCCGCGTTCTCCAGGTGGTACAGGCCCGCCCCCGGATGCACCGGTGACACCCGCCAGACCTGGGCCTCGCTGCCGTCGTCCGACGCGTGCCGGGCCTTCGCCCCACTGCCGCCGCGCCCGCCGGCGATCTCCAGCAGCAGCCCGCTGCCGACGTTGCGCAGCCGGTAGCGGCCCTCCGCCACCGGCCCGTGCGCCGCCCCGCCCGACCGTGCTCCGCCCATGTGCCGTCCCGCCGCCGCCCGGCCGCCCGGGTGCGACCGTCCTCGGAGGTCCACGCTACGTGCCGGGACCGACAGGAACGGCTCCGCCCGGTGTGCGCACACACACCGGGCGGAGCCGTCGCGGGCCGGGGTCAGGAGCCGACCTTGCGCTTGTTGTAGACGTCGAAGCCGACTGCGGCGAGCAGCACCAGGCCCTTGATGACCTGCTGGTAGTCGGTGCCGACGCCGACCAGCGACATGCCGTTGTTGAGCACGCCCAGCACCAGGCCGCCGATGATCGCGCCGAGCACGGTGCCGACGCCGCCCGAGGCGGAGGCGCCGCCGATGAACGCCGCCGCGATCGCCTCCAGTTCGAAGTTGATGCCGGCCTGCGGGGTGCCGGCGTTCAGCCGGGCCGCGAAGACCAGGCCGGCCAGCGCCGCCAGCACGCCCATGTTGACGAAGGCGAGGAACACCACCCGCTTGCTCTTCACACCGGAGAGCTTCGCCGCGGGCTCGTTGCCGCCGATCGCGTAGGTGTGCCGGCCGATGATCGAGTTCCGCATCAGGTAGCCGAAGCCGACCAGCAGTGCGCCCAGGATCAGCAGCACGATCGGGGCGCCGTGGTAGCTGGCGAGCAGCAGGGTGAAGACCACGACCGCGGCGGTGATCGCGGCGATCTTGGCGAGGAAGAAGCCCACCGGCAGCAGTTCGAGTCCGTACGAGGCGGCCTGGCGGCGGCCGCGGACCTCCTGCAGCACGGCGATCGCGAGCACGCCGAGGCCGAGCAGCAGGGTCAGGTTGTGGTAGTTGGTGGGCGGGCCGACCTCGGGCAGGAAGCCGCTGGAGATCTTCTGGAAGCCCTTGGGGAACGGCGCGATCGACTGGCCCTGGAGCAGGATCTGGGTGCCGCCGCGGAACAGCAGCATGCCGGCCAGGGTGACGATGAACGACGGGATGCCGATGTAGGCGATCCAGAAGCCCTGCCAGGCGCCGGCCACCGCGCCGATCAGCAGCGCGAACACCAGGGCGAGCGGCCACGGCAGGTCGTGCCTGACCATCATCACGGCGGCCGCCGCCCCGACGAACGCCGCCAGTGAGCCCACCGACAGGTCGATGTGCCCGGCGATGATGACGATCATCATGCCGATCGCCAGGATGAGGATGTAGCCGTTCTGCTGGATCAGGTTGGTGATGTTGAGCGGCTTCAGCAGGGTGCCGTCCGTCCAGATCTGGAACAGCACCACGATCAGCGCGAGGGCGACCAGCATGCCGTACTGGCGGACGTTGCCGCGCAGCGCCTGGACCAGCACGGCGCCGGCGGAGCGCGGCTCCGCGGGGGCCGCCGGGCCCGGCGGGGTCTTCGGGGTGGTCTGGGTCTGGGCCATGCCTTACACCTGCTCGGGTCGGGATGCCGCGGTCTGCGGGGCGGCGGTCTGCGGGGCTGCGCTCACGGTCATGAGGCGCATCAGGGACTCCTGGTCGGCGTCGGCACGGGCCACCTCGCCGGTGACCCGGCCCTCGGCCATCGTGTAGATCCGGTCGCACAGGCCCAGGAGCTCGGGGAGTTCGGAGGAGATCACCAGCACGGCCTTGCCCTGTGCGGCGAGGTCGGCGATGACCTGGTAGATCTCGGCCTTGGCACCGATGTCGATGCCGCGGGTCGGCTCGTCGAGGATCAGCACCTCCGGGCCGGCGAAGATCCACTTGCTGAGGACGACCTTCTGCTGGTTGCCGCCGCTGAGCTTGCCGGTCTCGGCGAACACCGACGGGGCCTTGATGTTCATCGACGCCCGGTACGACTCGGCGACCTTGGTCTCCTCGTGCCGGTTCACCCAGCCCCGCCGCGCCACCTTGCCGAGCGCGCTCAGCGTGATGTTCCGGCTGATGTCGTCGATCAGGTTGAGGCCGAGCTGCTTGCGGTCCTCGGTCACGTACGCGATGCCGTGCCCGATCGCCTGCGGCACCGTCCGGGTGGAGACCTCCCGCCCGTGCACCAGCACCCGCCCGCCGGTGTACCGCCCGTACGAGCGGCCGAAGACGCTCATCGCGAGCTCGGTCCGGCCGGCGCCCATCAGGCCGGCGATGCCGACGATCTCGCCGCGCCGCACGGTCAGCGAGGCGCCCTCGACGACGTTGCGGTGGTGGTCGATCGGGTGCTGGACGGTCCAGTCCTCGACGGCGAAGGCGGTCTCGCCGATCTCGGGGGTGCGCTCGGGGTAGCGGTGCTCCAGGTCGCGGCCGACCATGCCGCGGATGATGCGGTCCTCGGCGATGCCGTCGGCGCCGACCGGGATGGTCTCGATGGTCCGGCCGTCGCGCAGCACGGTGACCGCGTCGGCGACCCGGGCGATCTCGTTGAGCTTGTGCGAGATGATGATGCAGGAGATGCCCTGGGCCTTGAGCTCCAGCATCAGGTCGAGCAGCTTGCGGCTGTCCTCGTCGTTCAGCGCGGCGGTCGGCTCGTCCAGGATGAGCAGCTTCACCTCCTTCGCCAGTGCCTTGGCGATCTCGACGAGCTGCTGCTTGCCCACGCCGATGTCGGCGATCCGGGTGTGCGGGTTCTCCTGCAGGCCGACCCGCTTCAGCAGGGCGGCGGCGTGGGTGAGCGTCCTGTTCCAGCTGATGATGCCGCGGCTGGCGTGCTCGTTGCCGAGGAAGATGTTCTCGGCGATCGACAGGTACGGCACCAGGGCGAGTTCCTGGTGGATGATCACGATGCCGCGCTGCTCGCTGGCCCGGATGTCCTTGAAGCGGCAGGGCTCGCCCTCGAAGAGGATCTCGCCCTCGTAGCTGCCGTGCGGGTACACGCCGCTCAGCACCTTCATCAGGGTGGACTTGCCGGCGCCGTTCTCGCCGCAGATCGCGTGGATCTCCCCGGCGGCGACGCTGAGGTTGACGTCGGAGAGGGCCTTGACGCCGGGGAAGGTCTTGGTGATCGAACGCATCTCGAGGACAGGTCCGGCCATGGTGGTGCATCCGTTTCGACGGGGGCGGTGCGGGCGGGGGCGCTGGGGTCGCACCCCGCCCGCACCGCCGGATCCAAGCGGCCCGCGGCGGGCGGGCCCGGGACTGGTCGGGTTACTTGAGCTGGTCGGCCGTGTACTGGCCGCCGTCGACCAGGACCTTGGCGTAGTTCTCCTTGTCGACGCTGACCGGCTGCAGCAGGTAGGCCGGGACGACCTTGGCGCCGTTGTCGTACTGGGTGGTGTCGTTGGTCTGCGGCTTGCCGCCGGTCAGCAGCGCGTCGCCCATCTGGACGGCGACCTTGGCGAGTTCGCGGGTGTCCTTGTAGACGGTCTGGGTCTGCTCGCCCGCGATGATCGACTTCACCGAGGCCACCTCGGCGTCCTGTCCGGTGACGATCGGCAGCGCCTTGCCGGCGCTGCCGTAGCCGACGCCCTTGAGCGAGGAGAGGATGCCGATGGAGATGCCGTCGTAGGGCGAGAGCACCGCGTCCACGTGGGCGCTGGTGTACGACTTGCTCAGCAGGTTGTCCATCCGGGACTGCGCGACGCCGCCGTCCCAGCGCAGCGTGGCGACCTGGTTGAAGGCGGTCTGGCCGCTCTGCACGACGAGCTTCTTGCTGTCGATGTACGGCTTGAGGACGCTCATCGCGCCGTTGAAGAAGAACTGGGCGTTGTTGTCGTCCGGCGAGCCGGCGAACAGCTCGACGTTGAACGGGCCCTTGCCGTCCTTGAGGCCGAGCTTGTCGGCGATGTACGTGCCCTGCAGGACGCCGACCTTGAAGTTGTCGAAGGTGGCGTAGTAGTCGACGTTCTTGGTGCCGCGGATCAGCCGGTCGTAGGAGACCACCGGGATGTGGGCGTCGGCCGCCTTCTGCAGGACGTCGGTCAGCGAGGAGCCGTCGATCGCGGCGACGACCAGGAGCTTCGCGCCCTTGGTGATCATGTTCTCGATCTGCGACACCTGGTTCTCGACGACGTTGTCGCCGTACTGCAGGTCGGTCTTGTAGCCCTTGCCCTGGAACTCCTTGACCATGTTGTTGCCGTCGTTGATCCAGCGCTCGGAGGACTTGGTCGGCATGGCGATGCCGACCAGCCCGCCCTTGCCTCCGTCCTTGGCCGCGCCGTCGCCGACGCCGTTGGCGCTCTGGCCGCAGGCCGCCAGCGACAGCGCGAGACCGGCCGCGGCGAGGGCCGTAGAGAGCTTGCGCACAGTTCCTCCAGGGGGTGTGCCGCGACCGGGGCGGACGGGGGGTGCCGGGTCGGTCGAGCGGGGGGGGGTGGGGGGCAGGTTATCGGTCAGGGAATGAGGGTGCTGCCAGGGGGACGGGCCCCCTGGCCTGGTGTTACCTGAGTGTTAACGCTCACAAGAAGCCCGTCAAGGGGGGTGGAGTCACCATCGGGTCACGTGCGGGCATAGATATGGAAGCGCCGTGCAGGCTGCTTGACGAGTCGACTGTTAGCGCTAACAATTTGCCCGGGGGGCTGCCCGGACGCGCAGAGCCGCCCCCGCCGGTGGGGGCGGGGGCGGCTCTGCGGCTCTGCGGTCGTCAGCCGGTGAAGCCGGCCGTGATGGAGGTGAACTGCCAGTTGTTCTGGCTGATGCCGGAGCAGTTCTCGGCCACCCCGCCGCCGGCGCACGGCCGGTCGCGGTTGACCGACCAGAAGGCCAGGCGGGCGATGTGGTTGGCGTTCGCCCAGTCGCGGATGCTCGTCCAGATCGCCGGCGTGGTGGTCTCCTGCTGGTCGGAGAGGCCGTTCATGCCGGAGATGCCGACGTGCGCGTACGCGGTGGCGTCGTCCCAGTCGAAGGTGGTCTTCAGCTTGTTCTTCAGGCCGTTCGCCGCGCTCACGGTGTTGCCGTACATGTCGGCGCCGCCGCCGAAGTCGAACGGCATGATCGTGAAGACGTCGATGTCGGCGTTCAGGGCCTTGGCCTGCTCGATCAGCCGGTTGCCGTAGTAGGTCGGGCCGGTGGTCGAGGTGCCGAAGGTGAGGATCGTCCTCAGGCCGGGGTTGTTCTGCTTGACGATCTTCAGCGCGCCGAGGATCTTGTCCTGGACGGCCGTGTTCTCGAACTCGTCGGTGTTCTCGATGTCGACGTCGATCGCCTTCAGGCCGTAGGCGCTGATCACCTTCTGGTAGGCGCCGGCCAGGTCGGCGGCGGTGGCGCAGTTCGGGCCGAGCTTGTTGCCCTGCCAGCCGCCGATCGACGGCACGATGTCGCCGCCGGCCGCCCGGATCGCGTTGATCGTCTGCTGGTCGACGCCGCCGGTGAGCGGGCGCTGACCGTCCCAGGACGGGTTGCAGCCGCCGGAGGAGAGGATGAACGCCATGGTGAACCACTTGATGCCGGTCGCGCTCATCACCGTGGTCGCGGACGGCGGCTCGCCCCAGCCCATGTACAGGTAGGGCGCGGCCTGCTTGAAGCCGGTGCCGCCACCGCCGCCGGGGTCGGTGGTCACCGTGACGCCGTTGGACGCCGCCGAGGTGTTGCCCGCCGCGTCCCGCGCCTTGACGGTGAAGGTGTACGCGGTGCTCGCGGCCAGGCCGGTCACCGTCGCCGAGGTGCCGGTGCTGCTCGCCACCACGTTGCCGCCGCTGTACACGTCGTAGCCGGCCACGCCCACGTTGTCGGTGGAGGCGTTCCAGGACAGCGACACCGTGGAGGAGCTCTTGCCGGTCGAGGCGAGGCCGCCCGGCGCGGTCGGCGCCTGGGTGTCGCCGCCCCCACCGCCCGGGCCGTCCAGGCTGATGTCGTCGGCGTAGTAGGTGCCCTGGCCGTACCAGCCGTGCGTGAAGATCTGCGCGCTGGTCTGGCTCGCGCCGGTGGTGAAGGTGACGGACAACTGCTGGTACGAGGCGGCGGACGGCGTCCAGGTGGAGGCGCCGCCGGTCACGCCCAGGTAGACGTAGTTGCCGCGGACCCAGCCGGACAGCGTGTACGTGGTGTTGGGCTGCACCGAGACGGTCTGGGTGCACTGCGCCGAGTCGCTCGCGCTCGCCGCGCCGGCCAGCGCCTTGCTGCCGGAGTGCACCGGGCTGTTCACCACCGAGCCGAGCCCGCCGGTGCAGGACCAGCCGCTGAGCGTGCCGCTCTCGAAGCCGGGATTGGTGAGCAGATTGGCCGCCTGGGCCGTTCCAGGCAGGGCGACGGCCGCGGCCGAGCCCAACGCGACGGCGCCGAGCGCCGCCACGAGGCGGTTCCGGGTACGCACAGGACCTCCAGTGGGGGATGGGGGTTGCGGCCGCAGGGGAGGTGCGGGGGAGCCGTGCAGGCCGCGTGCTCCGCCAAGATGGACTAGACCAATATCGGGTGTCAAGGGTACGTCAACACCCATCGGCGGCATCGCACTTGACCGGATCGGCAGCAGCGCAGGTGAACCGCCCCGCCCGGCTGGAAAAACCGCTGGCGCCGCGCCCGCCCGATGGCTAGCGTGGACGCCGTCCGGGAGGCCCGCCGAGGCCTCCCCCGTCGAGCCCTGTGAAGCCAGGAGGTGAGGACCGTGATGACCGTCGTTGCGATGGGCGCTGCCCGCGTCCGTACGTCGTCCACCCCCACCCCCGTGGCCACCGGCTGACCCGCACCGATCGCACCGCGCGCCGACGCGCGCACCGCCGGGGCCACCCTTTCCCGTGAAGGGCCCACCCCACCGTGACCAGCAACACCCCTCTCGCCCACCCGCTCTCCGCCTACGGCTGGAACGACGACCGGGCCGACGAGTTCACCCACTTCGCCGAGGCAGGGCTCACCCCCGCCCTCATCTCCCGCGTCGACCGGGGCCGCTGCGACCTCCTGGTCGCCGACCCCGACACCGGCGAACTGCGCACCGTCCGCGCCGACACCCGGCCGGTCGGCGATCCCGACCCGGTCAAGTGCCCCTGCACCGGGGACTGGGCCGCCGTCGACCTCGCCGCGCAGCCCATGCCCACCGTCACCGCCCTGCTCGACCGCACCACCGCGATCGTCCGCAAGACCGCGGGCGGCCGCTCCGACGGCCAGGTCCTCGCCGCCAACATCGACACCGTCATGATCGCGGTCTCGCTGGCGGCCGACCCGGACCTCGGCCGGATCGAGCGCTTCCTCGCCCTCGCCTGGGAGTCCGGCGCCGCACCCCTGGTCGTCCTCACCAAGGCCGACCTCGTCGACGACGCCGACTTCATCCACGAGGACGTCGAGAAGATCGCCCCCGGCGCCACCGTCCTCACCGTCAGCGCCGAGACCGGCGAGGGCATGGACGTGCTCCGCGCCTGCCTGCACGGCGCCACCGCCCTCGTCGGCCAGTCCGGCGCCGGCAAGTCCACCCTCACCAACGCCCTCGCCGGGCGCCGGGTGATGGCCGTCCAGGAGACCCGCTCCGTCGACGAGAAGGGCCGCCACACCACCACCACCCGCGAGCTGGTCCCGCTCGAGGGCGGCGGAGTCGTCATCGACACCCCCGGCCTGCGCGAGGTCGGCCTCTACGGCGGCGAGGGCGTCGACCTCGCCTTCGCCGACATCGCCGGCCTCGCCGAGCAGTGCCGTTTCGACGACTGCAGCCACCGCTCCGAGCCCGGCTGCGCCGTGGCCGCCGCCCTCGAGGACGGCACCCTGCCGCAGCGCCGGATGGACAGCTACCTCAAGCTCCAGCGCGAGAACGACTGGATCGCCTCGCGCAGCGACGCCCGGCTCGCCGCCGAGCGCCTGAGGAAGTGGAAAACCGTCAGCAAGTCGATGCGCGGGCCGAACAACCCCACCCGGCACGACCCGGCCCGCCGCTGACACGGACGGCCGTGCACCCGTACGGCGGCCGCGCCGTCAGGGCTTGTCAGACAAGCCCTCGGGCACGGCCGCCGGGTCGAACGGATGCACGGCCGATCGGCCGCCGGGCGCCGCCGGGCCCGGCGGCCGCCCACCGCACCACCGGTGTACCGACCCGCACGGCCGCCCCGAGCCCCCACAGCCCAGGGCGGCCGTACGGCGCACCACCGCCGGCCCCACCTCAGGCCGGCAGATCACCGGTGCGGATCACCTCCGCGTACCAGCGCGCACTCTCCTTGGGCGTGCGCCGCTGGCTCGCGAAGTCCACA
The DNA here is from genome assembly GCF_040680995.1 of Kitasatospora sp. NPDC051914. NCBI lineage: Bacteria > Bacillati > Actinomycetota > Actinomycetes > Kitasatosporales > Streptomycetaceae > Kitasatospora > Kitasatospora sp. NPDC051914. The sequence goes on along the minus strand of NZ_JBFAXX010000047.1, from coordinate 32,502 downwards.
TGGACGATGCCGAAACGCTTGCTGTACCCGAACGCCCACTCGAAGTTGTCGAGCAGCGACCACAGGAAGTAGCCCTTCACCGGCGCCCCGTCCCCGATCGCCCGGCGCACCGCACCCAGGTGCCCGTGCAGGTAGGCGATCCGCTCCGGGTCGCGCACCGCACCCGACGGGTCGCTGTAGTCCTCGTACGCCGCGCCGTTCTCGGTCACCAGCAGCGGCAGCCCCGGCAGGTCGTCCCGCAGCCGGGTCAGCAGCTCGTACAGCCCGTCGGCGTCCACCGGCCAGCCCATCGCGGTGCGGCTGCCCTCCGCGGGCAGGAACCGCACCCCGCGGTCGGCCGGCCACGGCGAGATGTCGCCCGCGTGCCCGTCCTGCCGCACCGCCGGGCGCTCCGGGTCGTCGGCCGCGACCACCGTCGGCGTGTAGTAGTTGATCCCCAGCGAGTCGATCGGCCGGGAGATCTCCGCCAGGTCGCCGTCCCGGACGAAGGACCAGTCGGTGACCTCCGCGGTGTCCGCCAGCACGTCCGCCGGGTAGCGGCCGTGGAACACCGGGTCCAGGAAGATCCGGTTCGCCAGGCCGTCGATCCGGCGCGCCGCGTCCAGGTCCGCCGCGTCCTGCGACAGCGGGCGCACCGCCGCCAGGTTCAGCGTCAGCGACACCTGCGCCGCCGGCGGCAGCGCCGAGCGCAGTGCCGCCGTGCCCAGCCCGTGCGCCAGCAGCAGGTGGTGGTGGGCGGTCAGGGCGTCCGCCGGGCTGGTGCGGCCCGGTGCGTGGATGCCGTTGCCGTAGCCGAGGAAGGCGCTGCACCAGGGCTCGTTGAGCGTCGTCCAGGTGCCGATCCGGTCGCCGAGGCGCTCGGCCGCGACCCGGGCGTACTCCGCGAAGCGGTAGGCGGTGTCCCGGTTCGTCCAGCCGCCCCCGTCCTCCAGCTCCTGCGGCAGGTCCCAGTGGTAGAGCGTCGCCACCGGGGCGATCCCGGCCGCCAGCAGCTCGTCGACCAGCCGGTCGTAGAAGTCCAGGCCGGCCTCGTTCACCGGGCCGCGGCCGCCGGGCACGATCCGCGGCCAGGCCAGCGAGAACCGGTACGCGCCGAGCCCCAGCGAGGCCATCAGCGCCACGTCCTCGCGGTACCGGTGGTAGTGGTCGGCGGCGATGTCGCCGGTGTCGCCGTTGCGGACCTTGCCCGGGGTGCGGCTGAAGGTGTCCCAGATCGACGGGGTGCGGCCGTCCTCGGCGGCGGCACCCTCGATCTGGTACGCGGCCGTGGCCGCGCCCCAGACGAAGCCGGCCGGGAAACCGGTGCGGACGGGGGAGGGGAGGGCTTCGACGGACATGTCGCCTTCCGGAAGGAGTGGTTGGGGAAGCACGGGCGCGGAGTGCGGGTCAGCCCTTGACGGCGCCCTGCATGATGCCGCCGACGATCTGCCGGCCGAGCAGCGCGAACACCAGCAGCACCGGCAGGGTGCCCAGCAGCGTGCCGGCCATCACGACCGACTGGTCCGGCACGTAGCCCTGTCCGAGCGACTTCAGCGCCACCTGCACCGTCGGGTTCTGCGAACTCAGCGCCACGATCGGCCAGAAGAAGTCGTTCCAGGTGGCCATGAAGGTCAGCATGCCCAGCACGGCCATGCCCGGCCGGGCCACCGGCAGCACGATCGACCAGAAGATCCGCAGCGCCGAGGCGCCGTCGACCCGGCCCGCCTCGATCAGCTCGTCCGGCAGCGCCTGGATCAGGAACTGCCGCATGAAGAACACGCCGAAGGCCGACACCAGCGCGGGCAGGATCACCGCCGGCAGCTTGTTCTGCAGGTCCATCTTCACGATCACCATGAACAGCGGGATCACACCCAGCTGCGGCGGGATCATCATCGTGCCGATGGTGAGCGCCAGCAGCAGGCCCCGGCCGCGGAAGCGCAGCTTCGCGAACGCGAACCCGGCCAGCGTCGAGGACAGCACCACACCGACGGTCACCGCACCGGAGACGACCAGCGAGTTCCACAGCGCGGTGCCGATCGCCGCCTGCTCCAGCGCCTCGCCGAGGTTGTGGAACAGGTTCGGGCCCGGGGTGAAGGCGGGCACCGCCGCACTCAGCTCCGCGTTGGTGCGGCTGGCCGCCACCAGCGTCCAGTAGAACGGGAAGACGAACATCAGCGTGGCCGCACCCAGCACCGCGTAGGCGAGCGGGCCGCCCTGCAGCGGGGAACGCTTGGCGAGCTTCATCTCGATCACCGGTCCGTACGGTTGCGCCGGGCGGCGATCGCCGCGTTCAGCAGGGCGAGTACGACGATCAGCAGGAACATCACCCACGCCACGGCCGCCGCGCGGCCCAGGTGGAAGAACGTCCAGCCCTGCTCGTACATGTAGAGGCCGAGGGTCTGGTACTGGTGCGAGATGCCGCCGCCCGCATTGCCCTCGTACAGCAGCGGCTCACCGAACAGCTGGGTCGCGCCGATCGTCGACACCACCACGGTGAAGACGATCGTCGGCCGCAGACCGGGGATCGTCACGTGCCGGAACTGCTGCCAGCGCGAAGCGCCGTCCATCGCCGCCGACTCGTACAGCTCGCCCGGGATCGCCTGCATGCCCGCCAGGTAGATCAGCGCGTTGTAGCCCGTCCACCGCCAGGTGACGATCGCCGACACGCCGAACTGCGAGGCCCAGGTGCTCGCCTGCCAGTCCACCGGGCCGACGCCCACCGAGGTCAGCAGCCAGTTGATCAGCCCGTAGTCCCGGCCGAACAGCTGGGCGAACACCAGGGTCGCCGCCGCCACCGACGTCGCGTACGGCATCAGCATCGCGACCCGGAAGAACGTCCGCCCGCGCAGCCTGTAGTTCAGCAGGTGCGCCAGACCCAGCGCCATCAGCAGCTGCGGCACCGTCGACAGCACGCCGATGGTGAACGTGTTGCCCAGCGCGTTCCAGAAGAACGGGTCCTCGAACAGCCGGGTGTAGTTCTGCACACCCAGCCAGTCCATCCGCTCCGAGGTCTGCAACTCCACCCGGTGCAGCGACACGTACGCCGTGTACAGCAGCGGGAACAGCCCGAAGGCGGCGAACAGGACGAAGAACGGCGCGACGAAGCCGTACGGGGCGAGCCGCCCCGCAGCACGCGGACCGGACCGGCGGGCCGCCGCGGCCGGCGCCGGCGCACCGGGTCGCCGGCCGGCCGCCGGGGCCGGGGGAGAGGAGATGGCCATGGGAGTCCTTCGACGGGGCCCCCGGCCGCACGGGCCGGGGGCCGGTGGTGGGGCGTCAGTTACCGCTGGCCTTCTTGATGTTGTCCAGCGCGTGCTGCCACGCCGTGGCCGGAGCGGTGTTGGTCCGCTCCACCTCGCCCAGCGCGTCCGTGAACGCCTTGTTGACCACACCGTCGTCCGTGCCCAGCACCTGCGCCGGCATCGCCGCCGCCGACTCCGCGAAGATCTGGCCGATCGGCGCGTTGTTGAAGTACGGGTCCTGCACCGACTTGATCTCCGACTGCGCGGCCGTGCTGGACGGGAAGGAGCCCTGCTTGCTGAACAGCTTCACCTGCTGCTCCTTGGCCGTCAGCCACTTGATCAGCTCGGCGGCCTCCTTCGGGTGCTTGGCCGTCCGCGGGATCGCCAGGTACGAGCCGCCCCAGTTGCCGGTCTTGCCCGGGCCCGCGGCGATGTCCCACTTGCCGGAGGCCGCGTCGCCGGCCTGCCCCTTGATGTAGCCGATCATCCAGGCCGGGCAGCTCAGCGTCGCGAACTTGCCGGTGGAGAACGCCTTGTTCCACTCCGGCGTCCACTGCGGCAGCTTGGCCGACAGGCCGTCCGCGACCAGCTTGGTCGCGTCCTCCCAGGCGGTCTTCACGGCCGGGCTGCTCTCGTACACGGCCTTGCCGCTCTCGTCGGAGTAGCGGACCTTCTGCTGGCCGACCTCGGCGGTGAACATGCCCGCCGCGCTGTCCGTCCAGGCGTTGCCCGCCGGGGCCTTGGCCGCGTACTGCTTGCCGAGGTCGAGGTAGCCCTGCCAGGTCGACCACTTGGCGGCCAGCTCGGTGCGGTCGGTGGGCAGGCCGGCGGCCTTGAACAGGTCGGTGCGGTAGCAGATCGCCTCGGGGCCGATGTCGGTGCCCGCGCCGAGCACCTTGCCGTCCGCGGTCTTGACGGCCGCGCCCTTCCAGGGGACCAGCTCGTCGTTGACGTTGCCGATGCCGAGCGTCTTGAGGTCGGTGAACTTGTCGGCCTGCTTCTGCACCACGCTCGCGACCCGGCCGACCTCCAGGCCCTGGATGTCGGCGACACCGCCGCCGCCGGCCAGCTTGGTCTGCAGGGCCTGCCAGTACTGGGCCTCGTCCTGGGTGTCGGACTGCTTGATGGTGATGTTCGGGTGAGCCTTCATGTACTCGTCGTAGAGGCCGGTCTCCTTGAACCCGAAGGTGCCGAAGAGGTCGATCGTCAGGGTGACCTTGCCGTCGGCGGCGTCCTTGGAGGCGGTGCTGCCGGAGGAACAGGCGGAGAGCAGCAGGGCCGCCGCGAGGGCGGCGGTGCCGAGGGCGGCCGGGCGGGCTCTGAACGGACGCATGGGGATGTCTCCTGACCGGGCAGGGTGGGTGGCGTGGAGTCTGCGAGGGGAGTGCGCTCGTGCCGAGCGCGCACCGACCGAGGGCGCAGCCCTGTCCTGGCGTACCGGAGTCCCGGGCCATTTCTGAGAGCGCTCTCAGCGATGCAAGGAGAGTGCCGGGGTGGCAGGGCAGGCGTCAAGGGGTCGAAACCTGACCGTAATCTCCGGCGGGGCAGCGCTCTCCCGCCGATCGGGAGCGCTACCGCCCCGGCCAGGCAAGGAATCCCGGCGCGCGCCACAAGGCCGGTCGGGCCGCCCGGGGGATTCCGTTCAATTCATTGACACTCCGTCGGATCCGGCCCTACGGTCCCGTCGCTGAGAGCGCTTTCACTTCTCATCGTCCCCCACCCCCACCCGAGGTGGACTCCATGAAGCTCAGATCCCTGCGCAGCCCGGCCGCGGCGGTCACCGCCCTGGCCCTGGCCGCCGCCGCAGCCCTCACCGCCACGGTCGCCGCCGGCAGTGCCGCCGCCGCGACCGTCCCGGTCGGCCTCGGCGGATACGCCGACACCCGCCCCGCCGGAACCGTCGGGCCGAGCAGCGCCGACGGCGCCCCCGTCACCCCCAAGGTCACCGCCAGGATGGCCGGCAAGGCCGTCCCCACCAACGACTGGTGGTCCTCGCTGGTCTACCAGCGCTACGCGGGCAACCCGTACTCCGAGAACATGTACGCCCACCCGTTCACCTTCAAGGCCGCCGCGGGCGGCCTGGAGGTCGGCTACCCCACCACGCCGACGATCACCGGCGACGGACGGCAGTACGACTACACCCACACCCGCGACCTCACCCTCGGCGTCGCCGGCCTCAACTCCCCGGACACCAAGGTCGACGGCTGGTCCGACTGGACGGTCACCCCCTACTGGGCCGACGGCAGCCGCACCTTCAGCGCCACCGTCGGCCACGGCCTGCCCTACGTCTACGCCCACGCCACCGGCGGCGCCGCCCAGATCACCGCCGCCGGCACCCCGACCGTCTTCGCCGACCAGGGCAACGTCCTCGGCATCACCGTCGGCGGCCACCACTACGGCCTGTTCGCCCCCACCGGCACCGACTGGACGGTCAACGGCACCACCCTGACCGCCGCCCTCGGCGCCAAGGACTACTACTCCGTCGCCGTCCTGCCCTCGCCCGCCGACCTCGCCCAGTACCGCACCTACGCCTACAGCTTCGTCACCGACACCAGGGTCGACTGGAGCTACCAGGAGGCCGCCGGCACCCTCAGCACCTCCTACACCGCCACCACCGTCCCGCAGGAGGGCAGCCGGACCGGCACCCTGCTCGCCCTCTACCGGCACCAGTGGCAGGCCACCGCCGACCAGCTGACCGGCCTCACCTACACCTCGCCCCGCGGCCAGATGAAGGTCCGCCAGGGCAACGGCTTCACCACCACCCAGACCGTCACCGGCGTGCTGCCCTCACTGCCCGACGTCGGCGGCTACGACCGCACCGTCCTCGGCAACCTCGTCCGGGCCGAGGCCGACGCCGCCGACCCCTGGCAGGGCGCCACCGACACCTACTGGACGGGCAAGGCCCTCGGCCGCCTCGCCCAGCTCGTCCCCGTCGCCGACCAGCTCGGCGACACCGCGACCCGCGACAAGCTGCTCGGCCTGATCAAGGGCAGGCTCCAGACCTGGTTCAAGGGCACCGGCTCCACCGTCTTCGCCTACGACAACACCTGGAAGACCCTGATCGGCTACCCCGCCTCCTACGGCACCGACGCCGAACTCAACGACCACCACTTCCACTACGGCTACTTCGTGCAGGCCGCCGCCACCGTCGCCCGCTACGACGCCGCCTGGGCCGCCGACTCCGCCTGGGGCGGCATGGTCAAGCTCCTCGCCAAGGACGGCGCCAACGCCGACCGCACCGACGGCCGCTTCCCGCTGCTGCGCAACTTCGACCCCTACGCCGGCCACGGCTGGGCCTCCGGCCACGCGGGCTTTGCCGCCGGCAACAACCAGGAGTCCTCCTCCGAGGGCCTCAACTTCAGCTCCGCGTTGATCCTCTACGGCTCCGCCACCGGGGACACCGCCCTGCGCGACCTCGGCGTCTACCTCTACACCACCGAGGCAAACGCCGTTCAGCAGTACTGGTTCGACGCCGACCACGCCGTCTTCCCGAGCACCTTCGGCCACTCCACCGTCGGCATGGTCTGGGGCAGCGGCGCCGCCTACTCCACCTGGTGGACTGCCTCGCCCGGCATGATCCACGGCATCAACTTCCTCCCGGTCAACGGCGGATCGCTCTACCTCGGCCGCCGCCAGGACGACCTGCGGGCCAACCTCGCCGAACTCAAGGCCAACAACGGCGGCGCCTTCACCGACTGGCGGGACATCCTCTGGGAGACCGAGGCCCTCACCGACCCGGCGGCCGCCAAGGCCGACTGGGACGCCGGGAACGCCGGCTACACCCCCGAGGAGGGCGAGTCCAAGGCCCACACCTACCACTGGATCCACGACCTGGCCTCGCTGGGCACCCTCGACCCCGCGACGACCGCCGACACCCCGACCGCGGCGGTCTTCAGCAACGGCGGCACCCGCACCCACGTGGCGCACAACTACACCACCGCCGCCCGCACCGTGCACTTCTCGGACGGCTACGCGCTGACCGTGCCCGCCCGGTCCACCGCCAGCGAGCGCGGCAGCCGCGAGGACGGCGGCAACGGAGGCGTCACCCCGTCGCCCACCCCGACCGGATCGCCGACCGCGACGCCGACGCCCACCCCGACGCCCAGCCCGACCGCGACGGCCACCACCGGCAACACCCTCTACCTGCAGCCCGGCGGCACCCTGACCACCGCCTACGGCACCGCAGCCGCCACCGACACGCTGCCCTCTGCGGGCGGCACCAACCACGACGGCACGCCGTACCAGGCGAAGGCCTACGAGATCCGCAACCTCAGCGGCACCGTGAAGCCCGGCGCGGCCACCGACTTCGACCTCTGGGTCGACGCCGGCAGCGCCGTAGGCCTCGGCCAGCAGGCCCGGATCTCCTACGACCTCACCGGCGACGGCACCTTCGAACGCGTCGAGACCTACCGGTACTTCGCCACCGACCCGGTCGCCGGCTGGGAGCGCTACTCCGGCGCCGCCATGGGCCTGAGCTCCGCCACCGGCACCCTCGGCACGCTCGACCACGGCACCGTCCGCATCGAGATCTGGTCCGCCATCGGCAACGCCCCCGCCCAGCTGCGGGTCGGAGCCACCCAGGCCCAGGGCAGCGCCTCGGTGCTGCGCATCCCGTTCAACTGACCCGTACGCGGCCCGTGGGCCCGGCCGTCACCCGACGGCCGGGCCCACCCGCTCCACCACGCGGAACCGCTGCAGCACCAGCAGCGTCGACCCGTCCACGGTGAACCCCGGGTCGTCGAGCTCGGCCCGGATCTCCGCGCCGTGCCAGAAGCTCTCGTGCCCGGCCCGCCACTCGGCCACCGAGGTGTACCCCTCGCCCTCGTCCACGGCGTGCGCGAGATCGACCTCCGAGAGCGGCGCGATCCGCACCTCGGTCAGCTCGATCACCGCAACCACGCGGTCCGCCGAGTCCACCACCGCCTCCAGCCGGCCGGCCTCGGGAAGGGCCTCACCGAACTTCTCGTACTCCACCAGCAGCCCGGTGGTGCTGGTCTTCGAGCCGTCCAGGATCGCCCCGACCAGGGCGTCCCGCAGCGGCCCCGGAAAAGCGAACTCGGCCTTCGGCAGGCCCTCGTGGGCAGTACGGTCCATCCCGCCACACTAGGTCGGCACACGGACGGCCCGCATCCGAATTGCCCCGCATCCGAATTGCGCGGCGTCCGGCGCCCCCGGCGGGTCAGACGGTGTCCTGGACCGGCAGCGCCGCCACCATCGGATGGTCCTTCTCGATCAGGCCGAGCTTCGCACTGCCGCCGGGGGAGCCGAGGTCGGTGAAGAACTCGGCGTTCGCCGTGTTGAACGGCCGCCACGGCTCCGGGGTGTCGTCCTCGAAGTAGATCGCCTCGACCGGGCAGGCCGGCTCGCAGGCACCGCAGTCGATGCACTCGTCGGGGTGGACGTAGAGCATCCGCTCCCCCTCGTAGATGCAGTCGACGGGGCACTCGTCCAGGCACGCCTTGTCCTTGACGTCCACGCAGGGCAGGGCGATCACAAACGTCATCGGGCTGCCGTCCTCTCCGGGTCGGTACTGCTCGCCGCTCTGGCGCAGCCGACCGTAGGGCCTCAAGTAAACTTGAGGTCAAGAGGAGGCGGTGCATGACGACCCACCAGCCCGACGGCGCCAGCGCCACCCCCGACGACCGGCTGGCCATCGGCGAGGTCAGCGCGCGGACCGGGGCGGCGGTGTCCGCCCTGCGGTTCTACGAGGAACTCGGCCTGATCGCGTCCGAACGCGACGAGCGCAACCAGCGCCGCTACCCGCGGCACATGCTGCGCCGGGTCGCCCTGATCTCGGTGGCGAAACGGATCGGCATCCCGCTGCAGGACCTCCGGGAGGCGTTCGCCGACGTACCGCTCGACCGGCCGCCGAGCCACCAGGAGTGGCAGCGCGCCTCGCGCGGCTGGAAGCGCCGCCTGGAGGAGCGCCGGCAGACCATCGAACGGCTCGAGGCAGAACTCACGGGGTGCATCGGCTGCGGCTGCCTCTCGATGAAGGCCTGCGCCCTGCTGAACCCCGGCGACGCACTCGCCGAGGACGGTGCCGGCCCCCGACGCCTGTAAGGGGTTCCGGACAGGACCCTAGGCGCCCTGGGGTTTCGCGCGGACGTGCATCCGTTCGCCCTGGGGGCCGAACAGGCTGAGGATCTCCACCGGGCCCTCGCCGGTGCTGCCGAACCAGTGCGGCTGCCGGGTGTCGAACTCGGCGGCCTCGCCCGCCTTCAGCACCACGTCGTGCTCCGCGAGCACCAGCCGCAGTTTCCCGCCGAGGACGTACAGCCACTCGTAGCCCTCGTGCGTCCGGGGGTCGGGCTCCTTGCGCGAGGTGGGGATGACCATCTTGAACGCCTGCACACCGCCCGGGTGCTGGGTCAGCGGCACGATCGTCGCACCCGCCCGCCTGATCGGCTTCAGCCGCACCCGCGGATCACCCACCGGCGGCGCACCCACGAGCTCGTCCAGCGGCACCTGGTAGGCCCGCGCGAGCGGCAGCAGCAGCTCCAGCGTCGGCCGGCGCTCGCCCGACTCGAGCCGGGACAGCGTGCTCACCGACACACCGGTGTTCTCCGAGAGCTGGGCCAGGGTGATGTCCCGCTTCCGGCGCAGCGCGCGCAGCCGCGGCCCCACGGAGGCCAGCACCTCGGCATCGTCGTTTGCCATACCGGCAAGGTTACTTTGCCGAACCCGCCGGTCGGCCGCACCGTGAGCGGCGAGCGAAAGGAGACCCGCGGTGGAAGACGCACACCACACCCTGGCGGCGGGCAACGACCCCGAGGCACCCGCCGGCACACCCGCACCCGCCGGCACACCGGCCCCCACAGGCGCACCGGCACCCGCAGACCCGTCGGCACCCGCCGGCACCCCCGTACAAGCAGGCTCTCCCGCGTCCGCCCGCCGGGCACTGGCCGCCCTCGCACTGGCCGTCCTGCTCGCCTCGCTCGGCACCAGCATCGCCAACGTGGCCCTGCCGACCCTCGCGCAGGCCTTCGACGCCTCCTTCCAGCAGGTCCAGTGGATCGTCCTCGCCTACCTGCTCGCCATGACCACCCTGATCGTCGGCGTCGGACGGCTCGGCGACCTCACCGGCCGCCGCCGGCTGCTGCTCGGCGGCATCCTGCTGTTCACCGCGGCCTCCGTGCTGTGCGGCCTCGCCCCCTCGCTCCCGGTGCTGATCGCCGCCCGGGCGGCCCAGGGCCTCGGCGCGGCCGCCATGACAGCGCTCGCCATGGCCTTCGTCGGAGCGACCGTGCCGCGCGCCAGGACCGGCAGCGCCATGGGCCTGCTCGGGACGACCTCCGCGATCGGCACCGCCCTCGGCCCCTCGCTCGGCGGCGTGCTGATCTCCGGACCCGGCTGGCGGGCCGTCTTCCTGGCCGGTGTCCCGCTCGGCCTGCTCGCCCTGTTCCTCGCCCACCGCCACCTGCCCGCCGACCACCCCCGGCCCGGGGCCGACCGCCCCCGCTTCGACCGTGCGGGCACCCTGCTGCTCGCCCTGACCCTCGGGGCCTACGCCCTCGCCATGACCACCGGACGCGGCAGCTTCGGCCTGCTCAACCTGGCCCTGCTCGCCGCAGCCGCCCTCGGCACCGGCCTGTTCGTCCTCGTCGAGACGCGAACCGCGGCACCACTGATCAGACCGGCGATGTTCCGCGACCCCGTCCTCGGCGCCGGCCTCGCCACCGGCGCCCTGGTTTCCACCGTCATGATGGCCACCCTCGTGGTCGGGCCCTTCCACCTCTCCCGCGCCCTCGGCCTCGCCGCGGCACCCGTCGGCCTCGCGATGTCCGCCGGCCCGCTCGTCGCCGCACTGACCGGCGTCCCCGCCGGCCGCATCGTGGACCGCCTCGGCGCACCGCGGATGACCCTCCTCGGCCTCGCCGCGGCAGCCGCCGGCTGTGCCCTGCTGGCCGTCCTGCCCGCAGCGCTCGGCCCCGTCGGCTACCTCGTGCCCGTCGTCGTGGTCACCGCCGGCTACGCGCTCTTCCAGGCGGCCAACAACACCGCGGTCATGGCGGACGTCCACCCGGACCGGCGGGGCGTCGTCTCGGGCATGCTCAACCTGGCGCGCAACCTCGGGCTGGTCACCGGCGCGTCCCTGATGGGCGCGGTCTTCGCCCTCGCCTCCGGCGGCGCCGACATCACCGCGGCGAGCCCCGCCGCCGTCGCCACCGGCACCCGCACCACCTTCGCCGCCGCGACCGCACTGCTCCTGCTCGCCCTCGCCGTCGCCGCCGGAAGCCGGGCCCGCGCCCGCCGCTCCCCGGCGGCCTGACCCCGGCACCGGACCGACCGTCGTGGCTGCCCACGACACCGGCTCACCGGGAGGACGGGCGGTGATCCGTTCTGTCAGCCCGACCTGCGGGCGGCCTCGTCGACGGCGGCCAGCATGCTCTCGAACTGTCCCGTCAGCATCCTGTCGATCACGGGACCGGTCAGTTGTCCGATCGGGCCGCCCCTCGGCACGTACCTGTAGTCGAACGTGATGGCCGTCCCGTCACCGTCGGGCTCGAGGGTGATCCTGGCCGCGGCCTGTTTCATCGGCACGAGGGCCGACGGCCGGTTCCCGGTGGCGAGCGTGCGGCCCTCCTCCCAGGCGGTCACCGTTTCGACCAACGAGCCGACCGGCTTCAGATCGACCCGGCGGCGAGCACCCACACCCCGGGTCCGGTCGCCGATGGCCCGAGAGCCCCTGAGGCCGCTCCAGATGCCCGCCAGATTCGGGAAATCTGCGAATACGGCCCAGACGGAAACAGGCGACGCGACCGCTCGCCGCCGGACTCTGAGGTGACGCTCTGCCATGTCGACTGCCTTCAGGTCGCCGGGCCGTGGCAATTTCATCCTATGGCGTTGGGGCCGTCCTGCCCGCCGGGCCACTGACGGCGACTGCCGCCGGGCGTCGCGCCGTGCCGCCGCCTCGCGTTCGACCAGGACGTCGTTCTCGAACCCGGTGCCCGTGCGGACCGGCGCGACCAGGTGCGCACCGGTGATCGTCCGCCGACGGGCATCCTGCGGACAAGTCCTGAGCCTTGCTCCGCGGCGTCCCTCCCGCGACTACTCCGGGGGACGCTCGGCGGGCAGCGGCCGGAGGCGGGGCCAGCGGGCGAGCATGCTGTCGCGCACGGCGGTGCACAGGCGCCCGAAGGCCTCCGGCCCGCCGGTGTCGGCGGCCGACCGGGCGACGACCCCGAGGCGGTGCGCCAGGCGCTGGCGGGCGGTGGCGGTGCCCCAGGTCCAGTCGCGGTGCGGGAGCCGGCCCAGGTGGTCGACGCCGCCGCGGTGGGCCCGCTGGACGAGGGCGTCGCCCCGCAGCAGCCAGCCCGCACAGGCGTCGGTCGGGTCGCCCAGGACCTCGGTGCCGGTCGCCGCGTGCCAGGCGGCGCGGTAGGCGGCCTCGGCCGCCTCCAACTGCTCCGGGGGAGGGGAGGTGGAGCACCAGCAGGTCGGGAAGCCGATGCGCAGATAGGCGAGTTCGACGATGCCGTGGCCCAGCGAGGCCTGTTCGAAGTCGACGAACCGGACGCCGTCGCCGGTGTGCAGGTCGTTGCCGGGGCAGGGGTCGCCGTGCAGCAGGGCGTGGCCGGGGGTGCCGGTCAGGCGGTCCAGGAGGGCGTCCAGTTCGGCGGGCACACCGGACGGCACCGCGACGCCGAGCGCCCGGGCGAGCGCGAGGAAGGCGTCGGCGTCCTGCGCCGTCGGCCCCGACCAGGCGGGCAGACGGCCGACCGCCGCGGGCCCGGCGGCCGCGTGGAGCCGGGCCAGCGCCTCCGCGTAGGCCACCACCCAGTCCCCGCGGGGCTGTCGGTGCTCCACGTGCTCCAGGACGAGCACCCGCTGCTCGGGGTCGGCCCCGAGCAGCCGCGGTGCCACGGGCGGGTCGACCCGGGAGGCGAGCTCCAGCGCGGCCGTCTCGCGCGCGTACCGCTCGGCGGCCTCCGGGGCGTCCCGTAGCTGCTTGACCACCACGGGCGTGCCGGACACCTCGACCCGCCACACCCGCGACCGCGGGCTGCTGGTCAGCCTGCGCGCCGGGCCCGGCGGCCCCAGCTCGGCCCTGAGTCTCTCCCCGAACGGCAGTCCCGACCTCATGCGGGCATCCTGCCATGCGTACGAACCGTCCGGGCGGCGAAGAGAGCTGACGCCCGGTCCGGGGCGCTGCCGGTGGCGGTCAGGCCGAACCGCGGACCACCAGCCGGGTCGGGGTTATCACCGAGGTCGGACCGCGCCGGCCGGTGGCGGGCTCGGCCGCGCCGGACAGCCGCCGCAGCAGCAGGCGGGCCATCAGACGGCCCATGTCCTCGATGTCCTGACGGACGGTGGTGAGCGGCGGCTCCGTCCAGGCGGAGATCTGCTCGACGTCGTCGAAGCCGACCACGGCCACGTCCTCGGGGACCCGGCGGCCGGCAGCCCGCAGCACCCGCAGCGCGCCGGAGGCCATCGCGTCCGAGGCGGCGAAGACGCCGTCCAGGTCGGGCCGGCGGGCGAGCAGTTCGGCCATGGCCCGGCCGCCGCCGTCCGGGGTGAAGTCGCCCTCGGCGATCAGGTCGGGGTCGCCGTCGGGCAGCAGGTCGCGGTAGCCGTCGAGCCGGTCGAGGGAGGACGTCTGGTCGAGCGGGCCGGTGATGGTGGCGATCGTGGTCCGGCCGATGGACTGCAGGTGCTGGACGGCGATCCGCCCGCCGCCGCGGTTGTCGCTGTCGACGTAGACCAGCTCGCGGTCGGACTCGGCGCCGGGCCAGCCGGGGCGTCCGCCTATCACGAACGGCAGCCCGACCCTCCGTGCCATGTCCGGCAGCGGGTCGCTGTGATGCAGAGAGAACAGCAGGGCGCCGTCCACGTGGCCGCCCGCCAGGTAGCGGCCGACCCGCTGATAGTCGTCCTGGTCCTCGACGAGCAGCAGCACCATCTGGTTGTCCGCCGCCGACAGCTCGCGGGAGATGCCGCGCAGGTGCTGGGCGAAGAACGGGTCGGAGAACAGCCGGCTCTCCGGCTCGGCGACGACGACCGCCACCGCGTGGTTGCGGCGGGTGACCAGGGTGCGGGCCGCCAGGTTGGGGACGTACCCCAGCTCCTCGACCGCCCGCTGGACCTTCTCGCGCAGCGAGGCGCGGACCCCGGCCCCGCCGTTGACCACGCGGGATGCGGTGGCCCGGGAGACCCCGGCGAGCTCGGCGACGGACTCCAGGGTCGGTCTCGGCGCAGCCCCCGGCGGCTCGCTGCGGCCGGGGTCACTGCCTGCAGCCCCGGGTACGGGGCGGCCGGCGGCCCGGGCGTGCCGGGACCCGCCGGAGGACGGTGCGCCGCCGGAGGGCTGGGCGGCGGAGGGTCCGGCGCCGGTGGGCTGGTGCTGCGACACCCTGGGCTCCTCTCACGGAACGGTTCGCATCGAAGCCTATCGGGTGCGTCGAGCAGTTGAGAGCGCTCCCAGAAATCGGCACACACCGGACGCAGCCGCACCGCGCGACGCTCCCTGCCGAACGGCACGGCAAGGCCCGGACCCGCCCGAGCCGAAGGGCCCGCCGGTGTTGAGAGCGAGGAGCGAGGGGGGCGACACCCGCCCCGAGCCGAAGGGCCCGCCGGTGTCGAAAGGGAGGAGCGCGGGAGCGCAGCGACGGAGGGACGACCGTCGGCGCCGGGTTCAGAGGGCCCGGAGGCGAGCGGGCGAGTTACAGCCCGGAGGCGAGCGGGCGACAACCAGCCCCCCACGGTGATGTCCGAATCCCGCCAGTCGGCCCCCCGGGGATGGCGCAGACTGGAGGGCGTGATCGACGACGACACCAGGTACCGGGCCGTGGACAGCCGGGACTCCCGCTTCGACGGGGTCTTCTTCACCGCCGTCCGCACCACCGGCATCTACTGCCGGCCCAGCTGCCCCGCGGTGACCCCCAAGCGCGTCAACTGCACGTTCTACCCCACCGCCGCGGCCGCCCAGGGCGCCGGCTACCGCGCCTGCCGCCGCTGCCGCCCGGACTCCGTCCCCGGCTCCCCCGAGTGGAACCACCGCGCCGACCTGGTCGGCCGCGCCGTCCGCCTGATCGGCGACGGCGTCGTCGACCGCGAGGGCGTCGCAGGCCTCGCCGACCGCCTCGGCTACAGCGCCCGCCAGCTCCAGCGCCAGCTCACCGCCGAACTCGGCGCCGGCCCGCTCGCCCTGGCCCGCGCCCAGCGCGCCCAGACCGCCCGCCTGCTGCTGCAGACCACCGACCTCCCGGTCACCGAGATCGCCTTCGCGGCCGGCTTCGCCTCCGTCCGTCAGTTCAACGACACCGTCCGCGAGGTCTACGACCGCACCCCGAGCGGACTGCGCGCCGAGACCGCCGGCCGCCGCACCGCCCCGGCCCCGGCAGCCGGCACCCTCGCCCTGCGCCTCGCCTACCGCGGCGCCCTCGACAGCGACCACCTGCTGGACTTCCTCGCGCTGCGCGCCGTCCCCGGCATCGAGGAGGTCGTCCCCGGCAGCCGCCCCGGCGTGCGCACCTACCGCCGCACCCTCGCCCTCCCGTACGGCCACGCGGTCGCCGAGGTCGACGGGCTCGCCGCCGGCGACGCACCCACCCGCGGCTGGCTCGACTGCCGCCTCACCCTCACCGACCTGCGCGACCTCACCACCGCCGTGCACCGGCTGCGCGCCCTGCTCGACCTGGACGCCGACCCGGACGCCGTCGACGAACAGCTCGCCGCGGACGGCCTGCTCGGCGCCGCCGTCCGCGCCCGGCCCGGCGTCCGATCGCCCGGCCACGTCGACCCGCACGAGCTGGCCGTCCGTGCCGTGCTCGGCCAGCAGGTCACCGTCGTCGCCGCCCGCACCCTCACCGCCCGGCTCGCCGAGCGGTACGGCGCCGCGCTGCCCGTCCCCGGTGGCGGCCTCCGGCTGCTCTTCCCCACCCCGGCCGCCCTGGCCGAGGCCGAGGACTCCGACCTCGCCATGCCCGCCGCCCGACGCCGCGCCCTGCGCGGCCTGTGCACGGCGCTCGCCGACGGCACCGTCCGGCTGGACGGCGGCGTCGACCGCGAGCAGGCCGCCGCCGACCTGCTCGCCCTCCCCGGCATCGGCCCCTGGACCGTCGGCTACCTGCGGATGCGGGCCCTCGCCGACCCGGACGTCTTCCTGCCCGGCGACGCCGGCGTCCGGCACGGACTCCAGCGGCTCGGCCGCCCCGGCGACCCGGCCGCGGCACTGACCGCCGCCCGGCCCTGGGCACCGTGGCGCTCGTACGCGGTGCACCGGCTCTGGCTCTCCGCCGCAGCGCCCGGACATGCGGCGCCGCGGCCGGCCGCGGGGGAACGGGCGGCGGGACGGGCAGCGGCGGTGCGGGCCGTGCCGGCCGGGCTGCCGAAGGACGGTGCACCCGCCGAGGAGGTGGCGGTATGACCACGGTGTTCACCACCATGCCGAGCCCGCTCGGGCAGCTGTTGCTCGCCGGCCGGGCCGACGGCGACGGCCCGGTCGCCCTGCTGTCCGTGACGGCCCCCGGGAAGCGGGGGGCACCGGCCGAACCCGAGCCCGAGTGGCTGCCCGACACCGAGGCCCTCGCCCCGGCCGTCCGCCAGCTCGCCGCCTACTTCGACGGCACCCGCACCGAGTTCGACCTCCCGCTCGCCCCCGAGGGCAGCCCGTTCCGGCAGACGGTCTGGGCCGCACTGGACGACATCCCGTACGGGAGCACCGTCACCTACGGCGAGCTCGGCGCCGCGGCCGGCCTGCCGCCGACGGCCGTCCGGGCGGTGGGCGGGGCGGTCGGGGCGAACCCGCTGCTGGTGATCCGCCCGTGCCACCGGGTCGTCGGCGCCAACGGCACGCTCACCGGATTCGCCGCGGGCGTCGACCGCAAGCGCTGGCTGCTCGACCACGAGCGCGGAGCCACGCTGTTCTGATGCTCCGCGGGCTCCGGGGACGGGTGCGCGGGCCCGGTGGGGGAGTCAGGGAGTCGGACGGTCCTCGGCGGAGGCGTCCCCGGCGAGTGCCCGGGCGAGCTGCTCCAGGCCGGGGAGGGCGCCCATCACGGCGTCGCGGTCGGCCGGCGACAGGCTCTCCAGGGCGTCGGCGAGGCGGCGCTCATGGGCCCGGCGCCAGTCGAGCAGCTGGCGGCGGCCGGCGTCCGTCAGCGCGATCCGGGCCGTGCGGCGGTCGCCCGGGTCGGCCTGCCGGTCCACGAAGCCGGCCTCCAGCAGCTTGCCGACCAGGCCGCTCACCGTGTTCGGCGCCAGGCGCTGGCGGGCCGCCAGCTCACCGACCCGCATCGGCGCGGCGGCCAGCGTCTGCAGCAGCTCCACCTGCGCCATCGGCAGCGATTCCCACGGGTAGTCCGTGCGGATGCTGCTGCGCAGGGCGCGGCGCAGCCGGGTGATCACATCGGTCAGCCGCTGCGCCCGTTCGATCGCCAGCGCCTCCTCGACCGCGGAGAACCCGCTCACGTCGGCAGGCAGGGGAGGCGGCGGCGCTGTGCGCGGTGCGGGGGTGGACGGCTCCGACATGGCGGACAGCGTATCGGCTCACCGGCGGCCCCGGTCGTCCGGCGATCTTTGCGGGGACGGGGCGGGTCGTGTTCCGACACGATCCGCGGCCGATCGCGGCCGCTCTGCCTTCGACCGGCTTCGGGGCGGACAGTTCTGCAGGCCGACAGAGTCTGTTTACGAGTATGTCTGTTGCAGAGATATCATGGCACCGTGTCATCCTTCGTCGACCGCCCCCGCCTCGTCGCCGGCGTCCTGCAGCTGGCCGAGCGGCCGCGGCCCCGTGCGATCGCCGGCTGGCGGCACGCGCACTGGCTGGCCGTGGGCACCGTCTGCCTCGGCGCGTTCCTCGGGCAGCTGACCGCGAGCATCACCGCCCTGGTCTTCCCCGCCCTGGAGCGGAGCTTCGACGCCGGGTTCGCCGCGGTCGCCTGGGTCTCCCTCGCCTACCTGCTGGTGCTCGTCGCGCTGCTGGCCCCGGTCGGCCGGCTCTCGGACACCGTCGGCCGCAAGACCATGTACCTCGGCGGCTTCGCCGTGTTCGGGCTGGCCTCGCTCGCCGCCGGCTTCGCCGGAGGGCTGGGGACGCTCGTCGTCTGCCGGGCCGTCCAGGCGGTCGGCGGGGCGATGATGCAGGCCAACAGTGTCGCACTGGTCGCCCGAGGGGTCCCCGGCCGGGCCATGCGCACCGCGCTCGGCATCCAGGCGGCCGCGCAGGCGCTCGGCCTGGCGCTCGGCCCGACCGTCGGCGGTCTGCTGGTCGCGCACGGGTCCTGGCGCTGGGCGTTCTGGATCAACGTCCCGATCGCCCTGCTCGGCATGCTGGCCGGCTGGTTCCTGCTGCCCCGCAGCCGGTCCGCCGCCGCCGAGTCCCCGGCCGCCACCGTGCCCCCGACCACCGCACGGGGAGGACCCGCGGGCCGCCACGGCACCCACCGCGAGTCCCGCTTCGACCTGCTCGGGCTCCTGCTCCTCGCGGCGGCCTCGTCCACGCTGCTGCTCGGCCTGTCCACCGCCTCCGGCCTGCCGCTGCCCGGCTGGGCCGTGGTCGTCCTGCTCGCCGCCTCGGCGGTGTTCTCCGTCGCCCTCGCGCGGCAGGAGCAGCGCGCCGACCGCCCGATCATCGCCCCCGGCCTGGTCAACACCCCCGGGGTGCGGGCGGGCCTGGCGGTCGCGCTGATCGGCTACCTGCTGCTGTTCTGCCCGCTGGTCCTCGGCCCGGTCATGCTGGCCGGCGCCGGAGTGTCGGCTGCGACCGCGGGCCTGGTGATCACGGCCCTGCCGGCCGCCTTCGCGGTGGCGGCGACGGTCGGCGGTCTGCTGCTGCCCGGGCACTGGTCGGACGCCCGACGGGGGCGCACCGGTGCCCTGGTGACCACGGCGGGTCTGCTCGCCCTCGTGCTGCTACCGGTGTCCCCGCTGCTGTCACCCCTGCCGCTCGCGGTCGCCGGCTACGGCCTCGGGCTGCTGCTGCCCGCCAACAACGCCCTGGTGATGCGGTCGATCCCGGCCGAGAGCTCGGCGGTCGGCGGCGGCATGGTCAACATGGTGCGCAGCCTCGGCACCGCCCTGGGTACGGCGCTGCCGGTGCTGGGCGTCCACCTGGCGGGTGCGGCCGCCGGAGGCCGTGCCGTCCTGCTGCTGCTCGCCGGTACGGCGCTGGTCGCGGTGCGCCTCTCCACCGCCGCACGGCCCGCCGGCCCGCCCCGGCCCGCCCGGCGCTGAGCCCGGCACCGGCCCTGAGCCCGGCACCGACGCCGAGCCCGCACCGCCGGGACGGGCGGCCGCCGCCGGAGCAGCAGAAGAACGGCGGGCGGGCCGGGTGCCGTGCACCCGACCCGCCCGCCACCGTGCTCCGGCCGGCGCCGCTCCGCCCGTCCGCTCAGGACAGCGGCTGCGCCCCGCGCTTGGCCAGCATCGACGTCATCAGGTCGATCTCCGACTTCTGCCCGTTGACCATGGTCTGGGCGAGCCGCTTCTCGACGTCGTTGCGGGCCGCGTCCACGTAGGCCTGCGCCATCTCCACGCCGCCCTTGTGGTGCTCGATCATCAGCTGCAGGTAGAGCACCTCGGCGTCCCGGCCGCTGAGCGTGCGCAGCTTGGCCAGGTCGGTGTTGGTGGCCATGCCGGGCATCAGCGAGCCGTCGTGGGCCTCGTAGGTGTGCCCCATCCAGGCCATCGGCTTGGCGGACGTGCTCTGCGTCAGACCCCACTGGTCGAGCCAGCCCATCATCATGCCGCGCTGGTTGGCCTGCGTGTTGATGATGTCGAACGCCAGGTTGCGCACGTCCTCGTCCTGCGTCCGGTCGCGGACGATGAAGGACATGTCGATGGCCTGCTGGTGGTGCGTCGCCATGTCGCGGGCGAACCCGGCCTCGGCGGAGTCGGTGGTCGGCGCTGCCGCCGAGGACCCGCCGGAGTCCGACCCGCCCGCGACCAGCGCGGACACGCCGAGGCAGAGCGCGATCACCGCGGCGATCGCCGCCGGCCACCACAGCAGCTTCCGGGAACGGCGGGGGGTGCCGGCCCCACCCTCGTGCTCCTCGACCCGGGTGGCCGAGGTCTCCTCGGCGCCGGTCATCACTGCATCACACCCGCGCTGCAGGACGCGCCCGGCTCCTGGGTCTGCGGGCCCTGGACGTACTTGGTGAAGAACTGCTCGACCCGCGGGTCGCTGGCGCTGTCCACGTTCAGCTGGGTGCCCCAGGCGGAGAGCGTGATCGGGCTCTTCTCGTCCGGGTAGGGGCTCATGAAGCTGTACGGCGTCGCCTTGACCTTCTCCGAGAGCTTCTTGATGTCGTCGGCGGAGGCCTTCGAGTTGTACGTCACCCAGACCGCGCCGTGCTCCAGCGAGTGGACGGCGTTCTCGTTGGCCAGCGGCTTGTCGTAGACGTCGCCCATGCAGTTCGCCCAGCGCGGGTTGTGGTCGCCGCCGACCGGCGGGGTCTGCGCGTAGGTGACCTTGGTCTCGACGTGGTTGCGCGAGAGGTTGTCGTAGGTCTGCACACCGGAGACCGGGGCCTTCGCGGCGGCTTCCTTGGCGTCCTGGTCGTGCTTGGCGTCCAGGGCTATCCAGGTGCCGGCGCCGATCATGCCGGCCAGCAGCACGCCGGCCACGCTGAACGCGAGGATCTTGTTGCGGCGGTCGCGGCGCTTCTCGGCCTCGCGCAGCTCGGCGATCCGGGCGCGGCGGTCGGCCTGGCGCTCGTTGTGGCTCTGCCGGTTGCCGGGGTTGCCGGACGACTTCGACGGCTTGGACTGCCTGGAGGCGGAACCCATGAGTGTGTGTCCTTGTCTCCGCGGTGCACGCGGGCACGGCGGTGGGGCGAGAGGTGGTGGGGGCAGCGGAGCCGCCGGACGGCCCGGCACGCGGGGCACGGGTCACGGCCGGCGGTGGGTTCCGCTCAGGACCTGTGGACCTGCAGCACGTGGAGGTCGGGCGCAGGGGCCGGCCCGGCCGACGTGCCGGGCGGGACGGCTGCGGGCAGCGCACGCACCGCCACCAGCTGCGGGAGTGCGACCGGCAGCGGGTGCGGCGGGGCGTTCGGCAGCTGCGCCTCCAGCCCCCGGAACGGGTGGCTGGTGCAGCCCTTCCCCGGCCCGGGGTGGCTGCCGTCCGCCGAGCACCACACGTGGTGCCCGCCGTCGTCGGCCCGGAGCGCCGCGGAGTGCGCGGTGCGCTGCGGGGCCGGGGCCGCGTCGGAGACGTGCGGCCCGGTGGCGGCCGTGGCCGGAGGGGCGGACGGGGCGTGCGAGCTCACCGCCTTCGCGGTTCCTGCGCAGGGGAGCAGCGCCAGCAGACCGACGACGAGCAGCGCCCACAGCACCACGGCCGGGCGGCTGCCCGTGCGGAGGGACCGCACCGGTTCACCGGTCGCGGATGCTGGCACGCTCATGCGCACATATTAATCAGCCGAAGGGGTGAAGCGGTCCCCTCTTGGTCCACGGTTTCAGGGCCGGAAGGCCCTCGCAACCACACCCGGACCCCAGTCGGACACCTCCGGTTCGGACAGCCGGACGATCACTGCACGGGTGGCCGAATCCCGTCGGGTCGCGCCCGGCACTGCACTCGGCGGGTGGTCCGGTGTCCCCGAAAGCCGGACACCGTCGTTCTCCTTCGGGAGAATGACCACCGAGTCCGGCCGACCGGTCCGCTCGGCGGACGGCAGACACGGCACGAGGAGCCACTACGTGAGCAACCAGGGTGCAGCCCCGCACCATCGGCCGGAGGACGGCTGGTGGCACTCCGTCTACGCGGGCCCGGCAGGCACTC
Source organism: Kitasatospora sp. NPDC051914 (assembly GCF_040680995.1). Lineage (NCBI taxonomy): Bacteria > Bacillati > Actinomycetota > Actinomycetes > Kitasatosporales > Streptomycetaceae > Kitasatospora > Kitasatospora sp. NPDC051914. The sequence continues at coordinate 10,557 of NZ_JBFAXX010000047.1, read as the reverse complement.
TGCCGGACGCCCCCGGGGCGGCCGCAGGCGAGGGCAGCGTCGACGACTGGTTCGACTCCGCGGCAGGCATGATCGGACCCCGGCCCGCCGCCCCGGCCCCGGCCGCGGAAACCCCGGCCCCGCCCGTTGCACCCCCGCCGCCCGTTGCCGCCGAGCCCCCGGCCGCCGCGCCTTCGCCGATACCTCCGGCCCCCGCACCCGCACCGGCTGCGCCCACGCATCCGCCGGGCGTCCCGCCGCAGGCCGTACGGACTCCGCCTCCCGGGCCCGCCGAGCAGCCCGCACCGCAGCCGGGCCGGACACCCGGGGCCGACACCACGAGCGTGGACGACTGGTTCGACACCGCCGCCGGCGTGATCGGCGACCCGCGGCCGGCCCCGCAGCAGCAGCCGGTCCAGCAGGCCGTACCAGCCCAGCAGGCCGTACCAGCCCAGCAGGCCGCAGCGGCGCAGCAGCCCGACGCGGATGCGGAGCCCGACCCGACCCTCGACCTGCACACCGTCGACCGGTCGGCACGGCAGCCCGCCCCCGAGCCCGGCCCGACGGTCGTCCTGCGCAAGCTCACCCCCCGGGAACCCGAACCCGCCCCTCCGGCAGAGCCCGCGAAACCCGCACCGGTACCCGCACCGGCCGGGCCGCCCCCGGCACCGACCGCCGCCGCGGAGCCGCCGCCGCGGCCCGCGCCGCGCCGGCCTCCCCTGGAGCCGCCCGTGCCGCACGTCGGCGAGCGGCCCCCGACCTACGGGCCGGAGCCGACCGCGCTGCCCGCCGCAGACCCCGCCGGCCTGGCAGCCGTCGTCCCGGACACCGTCCTCGACGGAGCCCAGTACGGCCCCGCGACAGTGCGCGCGGCCTCCGTACGCGGGGACTCCGCACGGTTCCGCGGCGAGCCCCGGCGGGACTCCCTGCTGGTCACCCGCTTCGGCGAGGGCGAGGACGGCCTGCTGCTCGCCGTGATCGCCTCACCGGCCCGCGGCACGGACGCCGCCACCGGTGCCGCAGCCGCCGCCGAGGCCGCCCGGCAGCTGGCCGCCGCCGTCGGACGCAGCCGGACCGAGCTCGCCGCCGACCTGCGCGCCGGGGCCCGCGACCGGCTCCGCTACGGCCTGCAGCGCCTCACGGTCGGCGCGGCCGCACCGCTCCGCCCGGCCGGTGACACGGACCGGGGTGAAGGCGACACGGAGGACTCCGGAGCACTGCACTGCCTCCTCGTCCCGCTCGACGGCGAGGCCGGCCACCGCGCCGCCTTCGGCACCGGCCCGGGCGGCCTCTACCTGCTGCGATCCGGCCACTGGATCGACGCGTACGCCGCCCGGCTGCTCCACCACCCGGGCGGGGAGCCGCCCGTGGCGCCCGCCGCAGCGCCGCGGTCCTTCCGGTTCCGGATGGTGCCCGCCACGACCGGCGACATCCTGCTGCTCTGCACGGCAGGCCTGGCAGGTCCGATCGCGGACGAGCCCGCGGTGGCCCGTTTCCTCTCCGACCACTGGGCCCACCCGCACCCGCCGGGCACCGTCGACTTCCTGCGCCAGGTACAGGTCCGGGCGAAGGGCTACGCGGACGACCGGACGGCCGCCGCACTCTGGACTGAGTGACCGGACCGGGGCGGACGGGCGCCCCTGACGGGTCACCCGGGATCAGTCGAGCAGAGCCGCCGTCACGGACGCCACCTGGGCGATCGCGTCCGCGCGGTCCGCTCCGGGCAGGCCGATCGCCAGGGAGACGGCGAAGCCGTCGAGCACCGCCCGGATCTGCCGTGCCCGGTCCTGCACCGCGGCCGCCGGACCGGCGGCGTCCGGGCCGGCCGCCACCCGGAAGTCGCCGGCGGCGACGCCCTCCTCGATCAGCGCGACCAGGTCGGCCTGCCAGGGCGCCTCGATCTCCAGCTGGCCCTGCCGGATCTCGGCACTGGCGGGGGAGCGCCCCCAGACCTCCACCCAGAGGATCCAGCGCGGATCGCCCGGCCCCTCGGGCAGGTAGAGATCGCCGTACGCGGCGAGCCGCTGCCGGACGGTGAGGTCGGTACGCGCCAGCGCCTCGCGCCGGCGTTCGCCGAGCTGGTCCTCGCTCCAGCGGAGGGTCTCCAGCAGCAGCTGGTCCTTGCTGCCGAAGTAGTAGAGGAGATGGCCGGCGCTCATCTGCAGCTGCTTGCCGAGGCCGGCCATGGTCAGCTTGTCGAGTCCGTGCTCGGCGATCGCGGCCCGTGCGGTCGCGAAGACCTCCTCGCGGGGCCGTGCCGGCCGGCGCGCCCGCGGCTCCGCCATCTGCTGCTCCTCCTCGGCCTGCCCGGCTCGTGCTGACCCGACCCGTCCCGCAGGGCCCGTCCCGACCGACTCGTTCTGCCCGGTCCCGCCGTCCGACCCCCACGATAGGGCGCCGCCCCGGGCCGCGGGTGTCGACCCCTGCCGCGGCTCCCGGTCCTGCGCCCCGGCCGGGCCCGGGTTCACCAGCCGCTGTGCTCCTGGCCCTCGGCGGCCTCCTGGCGTCCGGCGGTGCGGCCCGCCTCGTACACCTTGCGGACGAACTCGGCGGCCTGTTCCTGGTCGAGGTCCTCGGTGAGGCGCATCAGCTCGTCGGTGAATTGGATCAGCCAGTGTGTGGTCATGCCCTCATGACACCGTGCCCCGTGCCGGGGCGCCCGCCGGACACCGTCCGGCAGGCACCGCGGCACGCACAATCACTCGTCCGGCCGGGCCCGGTCAGGCCCGGCCGGGGCGGATCAGAACGCCGAGTCGTAGGTGTAGAACCGGGTGTGGTCCAGCATGTCGGCGGGGGTGGTGTCGTTCCACGGCTTCATCGCCGTGTTGAGTGCGACCACGTTGGTGGTGGCGGTGGTCGGCAGGTAGCCCTGCCGGGGGTGGCGGCGCTGCCACTCGGCCCACAGCTTGTCGATGAAGCAGTGGTGCAGCCAGAAGACCGGGTCGTTGGGCGACATGCCGGTGCCCATCAGGCCGCCGACCCAGACGTGCACCCGGTTGTGCAGGTTGACGCCGCGCCAGCCCTCGAGCTGGTTGCGGAACCCGGCCGAGGAGCTGTTCCACGGGGCCGCGTCGTAGGTCTGCACGGCCAGTACGGACTCGACGTCGGCGCGGGTGGGCAGCTGGGCGACGCCGGTGCCGAGCGAGCGCCGCAGGTAGTCGCGGCTGTCGGGCCGCACGGTGATCGTCCACTGTCCGCCGCCGGCGGCGAACGGGCCGGTGGTGACGCGGTTGTCGCCCGAGCGGCCGTTGCCGCCGAGCATGTCGTCGGCCCACAGGCCCGCGCCGGCCGTGCGGTCGGCGGTCCAGTCCCAGTACGGCAGGGAGACCGAGGGGTTGACGGACTGCAGGTCCTGCTCGAACTGGAGCAGGAACTTGCGGTGCCAGGGCAGGAACGACGGCGAGCGGTGGCCCGTCCGCTCGCCGTTGTCGGTGTCGCTGACGATGAAGCGGTTGTGGGTGCTGACGTAGGCGTCGTAGCGGCCGAGGCGCTTGAGCTGGAGCACGGCGTCGACGAAGTCGCGCTTCTCCTTGGCCGTGAGGGTTGCCTGGTTCTTGCGGACCGCCATGGTGTCCTCCTGGAGGTGCGGATGGGTGGTGCGGGGGAGGGGCGGTCGGGTCAGGCGATCGGGACGAGCGCCGCGCCCTGCAGTTCGACCACGGCGGCGCGGGCGAGCGCACGCGGGGTCTGGTGCGGCTGGTAGTGGTTGACGACGCTGATCCAGGTGCCGTCGGCGTTGCGCATCACGTGCAGCTCCTCGCCGTCGATCAGCACGGTGTAGTCGCTGCCGTGGTGGTGGCCGCCGCCGGAGGCCGGTCGGCCCTGGATGCGGCGGCCCTTGTAGAGCTCGTCGAAGGTGTCGCCGCCGCCGGGGCCGGCCGCGGCGGCCGGGGTGCCGCCCGGTCCGGCGAGGCCGATGACGGCGGTGCCGACGGCGGCGGTGAGGGCGACGCCTGCGCCCTGCAGCATTCGACGGCGGGTCAGCTCGGTGCGGTGACCGGCTTCGGGCATGGGTGGTTCCCCCCTGATGACGCGGATCTGACGATGCATCGGCAACGGCACGTGCTTTTGGCATATGCGCCGTCGCGGGCGGGACTCATGCTGGCAAGGCGGGGTGCGGGCGCGGAACCGTCCATCGGCGGGGGCCGGTCGACAGACCGAAATCCGGACACGGATGAACGATCAACGAACGCGGCGGCCTGCGGGCGTGCGCCCGCCGGTGACGGGGAGTCGGACGGCTGCGGGTCAGCCCCGGTCGGCGGCGGCGTCCGTGGAGTCGGAAGGTGCTGCGGGCTCGGGCCGGGTGCCGTACTCGGCGGCCCAGCGGCTGCCGAGCAGCACGATGTCGGCGGTCTCCACCGCGCGGCCGGTGGCCGGGTCGTAGTGGGTGCGCTCGACGGCCAGCACCGGTGCGGCGGGGGTGGTGCCGAGCAGGGCGGCCTCGGGGCGCGAGGCGCCGCGGGCGACCACCCGTTCCACCGGGACGCCGACCTCGATGCCGATCAGCGCCATCCGCTCGGCGACGCCGATGCCCGCGTACGGGCCGGCCTCCGGCAGGACGACCAGGGTGCCGCCGGTGACGGCCATCGGCTCCCAGGATTCGGCGAGCTGCACCGGCTCGCCGTCGGCCCGGTAGACGTACGAGGTGTGCATCACCGGGTCGCCGGCGGCGATGCCGAGGCGATCGGCGATCCGCAGGTCGGCGCGGGCCGTGGTCGACTCGCTGTCCCAACTGGCCCGGACGCCCTGGGCGTCGAGCAGTGCCGCGGTCGGCGATCCGGAGCCGGGGGCGACCCGCGGACGGCGCACCAGCAGGGGGCGCTCCTCCTGTGAGCGGACGAAGTGGCCGCGGCCGGGGCGGGCGACGACCAGGCCCTCGTCGACGAGCACGGCGTAGGCGCGCTGGCCGACCGTGCCGGAGAAGCCGGTCTCCTCGCGGATCTCGGAGAGGGAGGGCAGGAGGTCGCCCGGAGCGAGGTCGCCGGACTGGATGCGCTGGCGGAGCTGCTCGGCCACCCGGAGGTACGGGGGCGGCGAGCTGTCCTGACTCATCCTGTGTCCTCTCACTGTGTGACTGCGAGGTGACAGAGTATCCGTCCGGCCACTAGTCTATTAGTACAGTTCCAGTCTGTTACTAGGGAAGGGGCGGTGCAGGTCAGCGTGCGTGCGAACGTCCTGCGCGAAGCCCTCGAACGGGCCACCGGCGAGGTCGCGACCACCGCCCGGACCGCCCCTGGCACTGTCCGCATCACCGTGTCGATCCCGGAGCGGTGCACCGACGAGCAGTGGGCCGCCGTCCTGCGGGCCCTTGCGTCCGTGGCGCGTTGGGGCGCCACCGACGGCGCCGGTCGCACCGTCGTCTGGGCCGAGGTCCAGGAGGACCCGTGCTGAATCCGCCCACCGGTCCCGACCGCGAACCGCGGCGCCATGTCACCCCGCCCGATCCGGTGCCGCGCTACCGCCGGTGCGGGCACTGCGGCCGCTGCCACGGCGGCGGTGCCGGCCCCGTGCCCCCGGGCGACTGCTGGGCCGACCACCTCGACGCCGTCACCGCCGCGCTCACCCGCCCCTCGGCCGGCGACACCGGCGCGGCCCCGGCCGAACGGCCGACAGGCCCGCCCGATCACCGTTGACGGTGCCCCGGACGGGCCTGTCGGAAGAGTCGACCATTCGTCAGCCCTGCGGCTGCTGCTGGGTGATGCAGTGGATTCCGCCGCCGTTGGCGAAGATCTCGCGGGCGTCGACCAGCTCCACCGTGCGGCCGGGGTAGGCCTCGGCGAGGATCGCGGCCGCCTCCTGGTCGCGGGGGTCGTCGAAGGCGCAGAGGATCACGGCGCCGTTGGCCACGTAGTGGTTGATGTACGAGTAGTCGACCGGCTCGCCCTCCTCGTCCAGCAGGACGGTGGGGGCGGGGAGTTCGACGACCTCCAGGGTGCGGCCCTGCGCGTCGGTGGAGGACCGCAGGATCGCCACCAGCTCCCGGCACACCTCGTGGTCGGGGTGCTCGGGGTCGGGCTGCACGTGCGCGACGACCACGCCGGGGCGGACGAAGGAGGCGACAATGTCGATGTGCCCGCGGGTGCCGAACTCGTCGTAGTCGCGGGTGAGTCCGCGCGGCAGCCAGATCGCCTTGGTGGTGCCGAGGAAGGCGTGCAGCTCGGCCTCGACCTCCTCGCGGGTCCAGTCGGCGTTGCGGCCCTCGCCCAGCTGCACGGTGTCGGTGACCAGGACGGTGCCCTCGCCGTCCACGTGGATGCCGCCGCCCTCGTTGATCAGCCGGGAGGCGAAGCGCTGCACACCGGTCAGGCCGGTGATGTGCTCGGCGACGTGCTGGTCGTTGTCCCAGCGCGCCCAGGACTGGGCGCCCCAGCCGTTGAAGATCCAGTCGGCGGCGGCCACCGCACCCTTGCCGTCGACCAGGAAGGTCGGGCCGATGTCGCGCATCCAGGCGTCGTCCAGCGGGCGCTCCACGATCTCCACCTCGGGGGCGACGTACTTCCGCGCCTCCTCGGTCTCACCGGTGTTGACCACCAGGGTCACCGGCTCGTACCGGACGACGGTGTTGGCGACCTCCGCCCAGGCCTCGCGGCCGGCGTGCAGGTGCTCGGGGGAGTCGAAGGTGGGGTTGGCGGTGGGGAAGGCCATCCAGGTGCGCTCGTGGGGGTGCCATTCGGCGGGCATCCGGAAGCCGAGCTGGGCGGGAGTGGTCATGAGGGTGCGTTCCCAATCAGTGGTGGGGGTCAGAGGAAGTAGAGGCGGCTGAGCGAGACGCTGTCGGCGGGCTCGGAGCGCAGCGGTTCGCCGTCCAGCGAGACCAGACCGGTGGCGGCCTCCACCTGGACGTGGCCGATGCGGGCGTTGCGGACCATGTCCTTGGGGCCGATCCCGCGGGTGTTCCGGACACCCACCCGGCGCCTGCGGGTGGGCAGCTGGTCGCCGGCGACGTCCAGGTAGGAGGCCTCGGCGGCGGCCTGCGAGACGAAGGCGACCGAGATGTCCGCGGCGGTGGCCCCGTGCGCGCCGAACTGCGGTCCGAGCACCAGCGGTTCGCAGCGGTCGGTGGAGGCGTTGGGGTCGCCGACCACGCCGTACGCCGGGAAGCCGGCCTTGAGCACCAGCTGCGGCTTGGCGCCGAAGTGGTCGGGCCGCCACAGCACGATGTCGGCGAGCTTGCCGACCTCCAGCGAGCCGACCTCGTGGGAGAGGCCGTGGGCGATCGCCGGGTTGACGGTGAGCTTGGCGATGTAGCGCAGCACGCGCTCGTTGTCGTCGCCGCCGGCGGCGGTGCCGTACGAGCCCTCGCCGTCCATCGGGCCGAGTTCGGCCTTCATCTTGCCGGCCATCGCGAAGGTGCGGCGCACCGTCTCGCCGGCCCGGCCCATGCCCTGGGCGTCGGAGGAGGTGATGCCGATGACCCCGAGGTCGTGCAGCACGTCCTCGGCGCCCATCGTGCCGGCCCGGATGCGGTCGCGGGCCATCGCGGCGTCGCCGGGCAGGTCGACCTTGAGGTCGTGCGCGGAGACGATCATGCCGAAGTGCTCGCCGAGGGCGTCCCTGCCGAAGGGCAGGGTGGGGTTGGTGGAGGAGCCGATGACGTTCTCCACACCGGCCATCTTCAGCACGTTGGGCACGTGCCCGCCGCCGCAGCCCTCGATGTGGAAGGCGTGGATGGTGCGGCCCTCCAGCACCTTGAGGGTGTCCTCCACCGAGAGGCACTCGTTCAGGCCGTCGGTGTGCAGGGCGACCTGGACGTCGTACTCCTCGGCGACCCGCAGTGCGGTGTCCAGGGCGCGGGTGTGCGCGCCCATGTCCTCGTGCACCTTGAAGCCGGAGGCGCCGCCCTCGGCGAGGGCCTCGATCAGCGGCGCCGGGTCCGAGGACGAGCCGCGGCCGAGGAAGCCGATGTTGACCGGCCAGGCGTCGAAGGCGTTGAAGGCGTGCCGCAGCGCCCAGGGGGAGTTGACGCCGACGCCCCAGACCGGGCCGAACTCCTGGCCGATGATCGTGGTGACACCGGAGGCCAGCGAGGCCTCCATGATCCGCGGCGAGAGCAGGTGGACGTGGGTGTCGATGGCGCCGGCGGTGGCGATCATGCCCTCGCCGGAGACGATCGTGGTGCCGGTGGAGACGACCACCTCGACGCCGTCCATGGTGTCCGGGTTGCCGGCCCGGCCGATCGAGACGATCCGGCCGTCCCGGATGCCGATCGAGGTCTTGCGGATGCCCTGGACGGCGTCGATCACGACGACGTTGCTGATGACGACGTCGCAGGTGTCGCGGATCGCGGTGGCCTTGAGGTGCAGGCCGTCCCGGGCGGTCTTGCCGAAGCCGGCCAGGAACTCGTTGCCCGGTTCCTGCGAGTCGGACTCCACCCGGATGATCAGCCCGCTGTCGCCGAGCCGGATGCGGTCGCCGGTGCGGGCGCCGTGCACCGAGATGTAGTCGTGGGGGGAAATGGCTGTCACGACTCGACCTCCGCGTCGTCGAAGCTGGTCAGGTAGCCGGTGGCGCGCGCCTTCTCCAGGGCGGCCTCCTTGGCGCCGGGTGCGTCCAGCGGTCCGTCGACCAGGCCCGCGAAGCCGATGGCGACCCGTTCGCCGCCGATCGGGACGAGGCCGACCTCGACGGTCGCGCCCGGGTCGAACCGCACCGAGGAGCCGGCCGGCACGGCCAGGTGCGTGCCGTACGCGGCGGCGCGGTCGAAGGCGAGGCGCGGGTTGGCCTCGAAGAAGTGGAAGTGCGAGGTGACCGAGATCGGCACGGCCGCGGTGTTGTGGACGGACAGCACGACCGTCTCCTCGATCGGGTCGTAGCCGTGCCCGGGACCGGCCAGGGCGGCGCCGGGGGCGTCGTCGCCCAGTGAGCCGGCGCCGCGGAACGGGTCGTCGACCACGGCGAGCCGGGTGCCGTCGTCGAAGACGGCCTCGACCTGCACCACGGTGACCACGTCGGGCACGCCGGGCAGCACGTCGTCGGCGGAGAGCACCGACCGCCCGGCCTCGATGGCCTCGGCCAGCCGGCGGCCGTCGCGGGCGGCCTCGCAGACGGTGTCGGCGATCAGCGCGGTGGCCTCGGGCACGTTCAGTTTCACGCCGCGGGCACGGCGGGCGCGGGCCAGCTCGGCCGCTGTGAAGATCAGCAGCCGGTCCCGCTCGGTGGGGGTCAGTCGCACGGTTCCTCGCTCCGCCGGTGGTCACGGTTAGAACGTCGTTCAAACATCTTCGGCCATTGAACCCGGCCGAGCCCTGCCTGTCCAGCGTTGCTCTCCCCGGGGCGCCCTGCCTGTCGGGCCGGGCCCGGCGCCCCGCCCGTGCCGGAAAGCGGCTGAACCCGGTGCCGGGGCGGCCGCGGCCGCCCCGGACGGCGGCGGCCGGGGAGCCAAACCTCCCCCCGGCCGCGGAGTGGATCACGGTGCGCCCCCCGAGCCCCGCTTCACCCCGGATGGCCGGGTACGGACTGTTGGGTGCGGCCTGGAATGGGCATGAGGACTTTCGACGGCTGGACGCCCCGGAGGGGGACCGGTGGGGCGTTCCTGAGCAGGGCGGGGGCGTTTTGATGGACGGTCAGGCACGATTTCCGCGCCAGCGGTCGGCGGCTTCCGGCTCCGGCCCGGGCGGCCCCGGAGAATTCCGCGGCAGTGGCGCGACCAGTGCCACCGGCGCGGCGCATTCGGCGGCCTCGGCGAGCGCGGCGGGCCCACCGGGAGGCCGCGGCGGCGCGGGCGGACCGGCCGGCCGGACGGACGCCTCCCGATCGGGCCCGGCGGCCGGTACGGGGGCTGCGGACCGGGCGGCCGGGCCGCCGGCGCCCAGGGCGGCGCCCGACGACGCGCCGCCATCCGCCTCCGCGCCCGGGGCGGGCCCCGCCACCGCATCCGCCACCGCGCCGCCACCGGTGCGCGAACCCGGCTGCGCGTTCCACCACCGGCTGCGCGCCGCCCTGGAACCGGCCGACCTGGCCGCCGTGGGGGCGGTCCGCCGCCGGCTGCGGGCCGCGCTCGACCGCTGGGGCGTGCCGCCGGAGGCGGTGGACACGGCCGAACTGCTCGCCACCGAACTGGTCACCAATGCACTGGTGCACACCGGGCAGCGCGCGGTCTTCGACGCCGTGCTCACTCCCGACCGGCTGCTGCGGATCGAAGTCCGCGATGGCGTGGCGCGCGTCCCGGGGCGGCGCAGCCCGGCCGAGTACGCGACCTCGGGCCGCGGTCTGCTGCTGGTGGAGGCCCTGGCGGACGACTGGGGAGTGCAGCTCCGGGGAGACGGCAAGGTCACCTGGTTCGAGCTCGGACCGTCGTGAAACGTGTACGAACCGTTACCCGCTCCCCATCTTTGTGACACCCGGACGGCACTCCGGGATTGCCGCCTTGCCGAACATACGAGAGGCTAGTGAGAATGTGTGCGCGGTGCGCGGCGGGAAGAACCGATTCCCGACCGGCCCCACCGGCCGGCACACCGATCCGATCACGACACGGCCGTGGGGGGGGGCCGGGGCGCGGCGGGGGGGGGGCGGGCCCGGGGCCCAGAGCGCCGGGCTAGGGAGCGGACACCTGATATCACCCCTCAACCACACATACGC
>NZ_JBFAXX010000046.1:0-73350 GCF_040680995.1 Kitasatospora sp. NPDC051914 | reverse complement strand
TTGAGCGCCACCGCTCTGGCGCTCGGTGTGTCCCTCACCGTCGGGTCGTACTTCGTGTTCGTACACGAGGACTCCCAGGCCGCGACGGTCGACAGCGGTGCCTACTACAGGCTGGTCTCGGTCCGCAGCGGCAAGGTGTTGGACGTCAACGGCTTCTCCACCGCCGACGGCACCCGGATCCAGCAGTGGGCCGACCAGAACACCGCCAACCAGCAGTGGAAACTGAAGCCCACCGGGGACGGCTACTACGAGCTGGTGAACCGCAACAGCGGCAAGGTGCTGGGCATCGCGGGCGGCTCGACCGCCCAGGGGGCTTTCGCCGAGCAGCAGACGGACCGCTCCTCCGCCTCCCAGCAGTGGCGGATCGGCGATGTGAGCGGGTCCGACGCCGTCACCTTCACCTCCCGCAAGAGCGGTCAGGTCCTGGACGTCACGGGCAACTCCACGGACCAGGGCGCGCAGGTCATCCAATGGTCCGGGTGGGGCGGCGCCAACCAGCAGTGGAAGCTGGTGAAGGTGGCCGAGAGCGGCGGCTCGCAGACCGGGTCCGGATCGTACGTGTGGCGGAACGCCCCGGTGGCGGGCGGTGGTTACGTGACCGGTCTGGTCTTCAACCAGAAGGAGAAGGGCCTGCTGTACGCGCGCACCGACATGGGTGGCGCGTACCGCTGGGACACCGGGGCCGAGCAGTGGATACCGCTGACCGACTGGATCGGCGAGAAGGACTGGAACCTGCTGGGCATAGATGCGCTGGCCACCGACCCCGTCGACCCCAACCGGCTCTACCTCGCGACGGGCACCTACACCAACGAGTGGGCCGGCAACGGCGCGATCCTGCGCTCCACCGACCGGGGCCGCACCTTCCAGCGCACCGATCTGCCGTTCAAGCTGGGCGGCAACGAACCCGGCCGCGGGGCGGGCGAACGGCTCGTGATCGACCCCGCGAACCACGGCACCCTGCTGCTGGGCACCCGCAAGAACGGCCTGTGGCGCAGCACCGACCACGGCGCGACATGGAGTCAGGTCTCCTCGTTCCCCGTCAAGGGCGGGGCGAGCAGCGGCGCGGGCATCTCCTTCGTGACGTACGGCCCGGCCGGCAGTAACACGGTCTACGTCGGCGTCAACGACAGGTCCACCTCCCTGTACCGCTCCACCGACGGCGGCAACTCCTGGCGGGCCGTCTCCGGGCAGCCCACCGGCCAGATGCCGCAGCACGGCGTGGTCTCCGGTGACGGCTCGCTGTACCTGTCCTACAGCAACAGCATCGGCCCCATGGACGCGACGGCGGGCTCGGTGTGGAAGTACACGCCGTCCGGCGGCGCGTGGAAGAACATCTCCCCCTCCCAGGGCGGTTACGGGTTCTCCGGTCTGGCCGTCGACCCGCAGAGACCGTCCACGGTGATGGTCACCACCCTCGACCGCTGGTGGCCCGAGGACGAGGTCTACCGGACCACCGACGGCGGCACGACCTGGAAGGCACTGGCCGACAAGTCGCAGCGCGACGCCTCCGGCGCTCCTTACGTCGGTACCGGCACCGGGCACTGGATGACCGCGCTGGCCATCGATCCCTTCGACTCCGGGCACGCGCTGTACGGCACCGGCAACGGCATCTGGCGCAGCAAGGACGCCAACGCCTCCGACAGCGGCGGCACCAGCCACTGGGCCTCCGGGGCCCGCGGGCTGGAGGAGACCTCGCTGGCGGACGCGATCGCCCCTCCCGGCGGCGCCACCGTCATCACCTCCATGGGCGACCAGGGCGGCTTCCGCCACGACTCCCTGACCGAGGTGCCCGCCGGACGGCTGAAGAACCCGCTGATGAGCAGCAGCACCGACATCGATTTCGCTCAGTCCAACCCCTCGATGATGGTCCGCGTCGGCCGTGGCGGCGCGCAGGACGGCGCCTACTCCACCGACGGCGGCAGCAGCTGGAACGGCTTCAAGTCAGAGCCGGTCAGCAGCTCCCAGATGGGCCGTGTCGCGCTTGCGGCGGACGGCTCCACCATCGTCTGGACCGAGGACGGTCAGGTCCCGTACCGCTCGACCGACAAGGGCTCGAGCTGGTCGAAGGTCAGCGGCCTGGGCACCGACGCCGAGGTCGTCGCCGACCGCTCCTCCGGCAACACCTTCTACTCCCTGTCCGGCGGCACCCTCTACGCCAGCACCGACGGCGGCGCGACCTTCACCGCCCGGACCGGCAACCTGCCCTCCGGCCGGCTCACGGCCGTCCCCGGCATCGCCGGGGACCTGTGGATCTCCGGCGGCGGCAAGGGGCTGCTGCACTCCACCGACGGCGGCCGCACCTTCACCCCGCTCGGCTCGGTGCAGTCCGCCTCGGCCCTCGGCTTCGGCAAGGCCGCACCCGGCGCCAACTACCAGGCCCTGTACCTGATCGGCACCGTCAAGGACGTCACCGGAGTCTTCCGCTCCACCGACAAGGGCGCCACCTGGCTCCGCGTCAACGACGACGCCCACCAGTGGGGCGCCATCGGCAGCCTCGGCATCATCACCGGCGACCCCGACACCTACGGCCGCGTCTACATCGGCACCAACGGCCGCGGCCTCCAGTACGGCGACCCGTCCTGATCCCGACCCCTGAGCGGGGCCGCAGGCCGAACCGCCTGCGGTCCCGCCGCGTCTGACGGAACACCAAGGACGACACCCATCGCGCCGACGCCGGGGATGCTGCGGGCATGCCTGCCCGTTCCGGTTCCGCTGCCTGGGCTGTGACCACTTCCGCACCGACCCGTCCTACCTGCCGGACCTGCGGGCTTACCTGGACACTCTGTTGCGGAACAGGGAACGCCTGACCGCGGCCAGTGAGCTCGACGACTGGGCCCGCGCGGAGGCGGCCCCATCCGAAGAGGAGATCGCCCGGCTACGAAGCCTGATCCGCAGGGTGGAGACCGATCTGAACGCCCTGACCCCGGAGGACCGCGAGGAGATCCGCCAGGCCACCGCGGTCCTGCGCAAGTCTCGAACGGCCCAGCTCGGGATGCCGGCCGTCCGACCCACCGCGAACGGAATCCGACTCGGGAGGGAAGCGTGAACCGGCCAACACCGGCCGACCAACTCGCGAAGACCCGCGCCGACGACTCAGCCCGCAGACGCCGCCGCGTCCTGGCCGCTCTTGACGACCTGACCCGCGACGGCCTAACGATCACTGTGTTCGCCGTGGCGCGCCTGGCCAACGTGCATCGCAGCATCTGCGGGGAGATGCTGCGGGAGTTCTCCAGCCGCTGGATCTCGGCCCACAGGGCGTCGGCCTTGGCCTGGAGGCCGGTCCGGGACGGGCTTCCCTCCTCGAGGCCAGCGATGGTGGCGGACAGGGCGTGCAGCTTTCTCGTAGGTGGCGGCGAGCTGTGCGTCTCGGGATATCGCCCAGGACAAGAGGGTGCTCCTTCGGCCGGTCGTGCTCGGCGGGTACGGACGGTGGTGCTGCCCGGGGCGGCGGCCGAGCGGGCCGCCGCACCCGGCGGAGTTGGATCAGTGCTGGTCGTCGAGGCGGCTGGTGCGCCGCCCGCCGCGGTCGACCACCAGGACCGTCTCGATGCGCGGCTCGGGCACGGTGACCTCGACGGTGACCGGCACCGGCTCGGGCGCGGCCACCGTGACGGCCGGCGCGGGGAGGGCTCGGCCTTGACCTCGTTCACGATCGTGGTGTGGGTGTGATCCAGCCGATGCCGCCGCGGCTGCGGCCGCCGGCACTACCCTGAGCGCCCGTGACGTCGTGGTTGCCGTCGAGATCGCCTCGCCGTCCACCCGGGTCACCGACCGGAAGATGAAGCCCGCCCTGTACGCGGCGGCCGGCATCGAGCACTACTGGCGTCTCGAACTCGACCCCGCCCCCCCGGCTCTACCTCGGACATCTGGAACGGGGCACCTACGTTGACCGTCTCGTCCAGGTCGGCGAGACCACCGCTCTCGATGACCCGTTCCCGCTCGATCTCGACCCGGCGGTCCTACGCCGGTAGAGCCCAGCAGTCCAGCCCGCCCCCGACCCCTTCGGGCCTCTGCGTGAGGGGACCGAGGGCGGGCTGCCAGACTGGTGATCATGAGTTCCGACCGCCGCGCTCTGTGGCATCCCTTCTCCGAGTCCGCGACCGATGCGCCTGTGGCGGCCGATGACCGGGCGCGGCTGGCGCTGGCCGAGCGGGCCCCCTTCCTGGAGCCGCGCATCGAGGACGCGCCGCCCACGGTGCCCGGCGCCCGCCGCCGGCTCGGCGAAGGCCACCTCGCCGACACCGGCCTGCCGGACGACCAGGCCTGACCCGATCCGCCGCCGACGTGTCCCGTCCCGGCCTGACAGGTCGGGTGCCCTGGCGGGTCGTACGGTCGGTGGGCGGGCAGTGCTGTCGCCTGCATCGTCGCCCGGCCGCTCCCCCCTCTTGGCGGCCGGGCCGACCCGCGCCCGGATCGGGCCCTCGGGCGGTGTCGGCTTTGGTGTTCTTCCGGTCGTTGACGCTGTGCTTGGTCGGCCCCGGACCCCCTGGGTTGCAGGGTGTCCGGGCGATGCGGCGCTTGTCGCGGATGACGATCGGAGACTGCTGTTCCCGCGACCCGGGGGGCTCCGGTCCGCTCATGCGGTGGCTCCCTTCGTGTCGTCGTCGACGATCTCCGCGTCGACGACCTCCTCCTCGGTGCCCGCGGCCCGGGCCGACGGGCCGGTGCCATCCGCAGCCCCGGGGGCCTGTGCGTACAGGGCGGCGCCGATCTTCTGCGCCGCGGCCGCGGCCTTGTCCACGGAGGCCCGCAGGGCGGCGGTGTCCTCGCCCTTGAGTTTGTCCTTGACGTCTGCGATTGCCGTCTCGACCTCGGACCTCACGTCGGCGGGGATCTTGTCGCGGTTGTCGGCGATCAGCTTCTCGGTCGAGTAGACGAGCTGCTCGCCCTGGTTGTGGGCTTCGGCTGCCTCCTTGCGGTGCCGGTCCTCCTCGGCGTGCTGCTCGGCTTCGCGGATCATCCGGTCGATGTCGTCCTTGGGCAGCGAGGAGCCGCCGGTGACGGTCATCTTCTGCTCCTTGCCGGTGCCGAGGTCCTTCGCGGCGACGTGCATGATGCCGTTGGCGTCGATGTCGAAGGTGACCTCGATCTGCGGCAGGCCACGCGGGGCGGGTGCGATGCCGGTCAGCTCGAACATGCCGAGCTTCTTGTTGTACGCGGCGATCTCCCGCTCGCCCTGGTAGACCTGCACGGTGACGGAGGGCTGGTTGTCCTCGGCGGTGGTGAAGACCTCCGACCGGCGGGTGGGGATCGTGGTGTTGCGCTCGATCAGCTTGGTCATGATGCCGCCCTTGGTCTCGATGCCGAGGGACAGCGGGGTGACGTCGAGCAGCAGGACGTCCTTGACCTCGCCCTTGAGGACACCGGCCTGCAGGGCGGCACCGACGGCGACGACCTCGTCCGGGTTGACGCCCTTGTGCGGGTCCTTGCCGGTCAGTTCCTTGACCAGCTCGGTCACGGCCGGCATCCGGGTCGAGCCGCCGACCAGGATGACGTGGTCGATGTCCGAGACCTTGATCTTCGCGTCCTTGACCGCGCTGTGGAACGGGCCCTTGCACCGCTCGAGCAGGTCGGCGGTCAGCTGCTGGAACTGGGCGCGGGTGAGCTTCTCCTCCAGGTGCAGCGGCCCGTCCGCGGAGGCGGTGACGTAGGGCAGGCTGATCGTCGTCTCGCTCGCGGCGGACAGCTCGATCTTGGCTTTCTCGGCGGCCTCGCGCAGCCGCTGGGCTGCCATCTTGTCCTTGCCGAGGTCGATGCCGTAGCCGTTCTTGAACTGCCTGACGAGGTGGTCGACGATCCGCTGGTCCCAGTCGTCGCCGCCCAGGTGGGTGTCGCCGGAGGTGGATTTCACCTCCACCACGCCCTCGCCGATTTCCAGCAGCGACACGTCGAAGGTGCCGCCGCCCAGGTCGAAGACCAGCACCGTCTGGTCGCTCTCCTTGTCCAGCCCGTAGGCGAGGGCGGCGGCGGTGGGTTCGTTGATGATCCGCAGCACGTTCAGGCCGGCGATCTCGCCCGCCTCCTTGGTCGCGGTGCGCTGGGAGTCGTTGAAGTACGCCGGGACGGTGATCACCGCGTCCGTCACGTCCTCGCCCAGGTACGCCTCCGCGTCGCGCTTGAGTTTCTGGAGTACCCGTGCGGAGATCTCCTGTGCGGTGTACCGCTTGCCGTCCACGTTCCCGTTCTCCGGGAACCGCCAGGCGCTCTCCCCCATGTGCCGTTTCACCGAGCGGGCGGTGCGGTCCACGTTGGTCACGGCTTGGCGCTTGGCGACCTCACCGACCAGCACCTCGCTGCCCTTGGCGAACGCCACGACCGACGCGGTCGTGCGCGCGCCCTCGGCGTTCGCGATGACCGTCGGTTCGCCGCCTTCGAGGACGCAGACCACCGAGTTCGTCGTTCCCAGGTCGATGCCGACTGCGCGTGTCATTGTCGGCCTCCTCTCAAGATCCCTTCGCTGCAGAAGTTGCCTATATAGAGGCATAAAACTTGAGTCGATGAGAGTCAAGTATCGACTGCTCCGGTCACCGTACGAGGGACGGCAGGTCCAAGCGGGAGGCCCGGGACCGGAGGTCCAGACTGCTTGACAGGCGCATCTCCTGGTTTTATGCAGGTCCACAGGAGGACGTTCAGCCTTCCGCCGGAGGCACACAGTGGGAGGTGGGCTGCCGTGGAAGCACCGCTGGTCCCGGCCGACCCCTACGCGGTTCTCGGAGTGACGCCCTCGGCGACCACGCGCCAGATCACCTCCGCCTACCGCGCCCTGGTGCGGGTACTGCACCCCGACAGCCGCCCCGCCGAACCGCGCTCGGCAGAACGGCTCCTCGAGGTCGTGGCCGCCTATCGGGTTCTCGGCGATGCCGATCGGCGGGCCGCCTACGACGCGCTCCAGCGGCAGGCGCGCGATCCGGATCCGCCCGTCGGCCGGACCTCGACCGACGCGGGCCGCCCACCCTCCCGAGGCGTGCCGGTGCGGGTACACCACGCCGGGGACCGACCCGTCACGGCCGGCGCCTGGATCCGGTCCGCGGAATCCGCGGAATCCGCGGAATCCGCGGAGTCCGGCCGGAACAGCCGGTGGCCGCCCAGTGCCGGGATACGGGTCGGCCCGGTGCAACGGGTGGCCGGAAACACGGGCGGTTCGGTCGACCTCGCCGACTTGCTGCTGCGGCACCTGTGGGGCATCGGCCGCCGGCCGTGACGGCCGAGGCCGGGCCCACAGCCGTGGCGCGTTCAGCCGTCCGCCGGCCCAGCCACTGGGCATGATCGGTCGAGCAGCCAAGCCAGCGCCGCACTACGGGGATCACAGGCCGCAGACCGGCACGACGGGCAGCCGGCCCGGTTTTCCTCGCCTCGTTCCGTATGCCTGCGCGCGGGCCACGACTGCCCGGCTCCCCGCAGTCCGAAGGTCCGCCACCGTCTGCCGCGGGCAGGCGGTTGTCGCGACGATGCGGACGAACGGCGAGGGGTCCCGCAGCTCGACGCACACCGCTGCGTCCCGGCGCGGGCGCAACGAGACGAAGTCCCGCCCGCCGGGATGGCGCCACACGCCCAGGCACATCAGCCCGGGCAGCCGCAGGCCGCGCTCCCGCACTCCTCGCACGGCCCGCCAGGGATCCGGACGGACGACGACCGTGGACACCGCCTCCAGCGGCACCCGGACCTGTCGGCGCCGCGCGACCAGCTGCTCCCACCATCCGAGGTGCAGCACCAGCGCGTCGCCGTCGACGGCAAGCCTCGGCATCGCTCCATCCCCCTTCCACTCCTCCGGGACGCTCACGCATCGGTGTCCGACGTCTGCCCGGCAGACCCGCCCGCCGCTGTTGCGCCTGCCGGTGGGCCGGGCTGCTCGGGCTGGGCGTGGGCCTGCGCGGCGAGCTGTGGTGCGCCGTGCCGTTCGGGGCGATGGCCTGCGGCGACGTGCCGGCGGGGGGTGCCGGCCGGGCCCGGTGGTGTCGGGATGAGTCGGCGGGCCAGGAGTCGGCCGACCCAGTGGCGTCCACACCGGGGGCACGGCGGCGCGCCGGCAGGGGTGTAGGGGGAGTCCACGGCGATGCCGTCCCTGGAGAAGTACTCCCAGTCGCTGCCGCCGTCGTCGCGGTAGTGCTGGACGTCGTAGTCGCAGCTCCACTGGTGCCAGCAGTGGCCGCAGGTGAACTCCACACGTTCCAAGGCCAGTTCCGTGATCACTTGTCACACCACCATCCGTGTTTCTGCATCTGGCGATCTCCGCAGGAGCGCTGCCGCACGGTCTGCGGCCCTCGGCGAGCAGGCCGTGGACGGGCGACGGCCCGGGCTGGCGCCGGTGCTTCTTCACGGCGGGCCGTTGCTAGGTGCGACCTGCGGGCCGCGCCCGCTGGGACGCGTTGAGGAGGAGTCCGTAGCCGGCGGGCAGCTGAAGAAGCAGACGCTCCAGCAGGTCCTCGCCGGCGAGGTCGGCGACGGCGCCGAGGACCGCGCCGACATCCTGCAGGGCACCGTCGGTGGCCGCGGTGCCGGCCCATCCCGCGACGGCGGCGACGAACTGGTCGGCGCTCAGCGGCCGGTCCGCGGCCGGCGCGTCGCGCACGACGGCGGCGTACTCCCCGGGGAGGCATCCGGCCAGGTCGAGCCGGTCGGCGCCGACCAGGTGCTCCGCGAGGAGGCCGAGGACGACCCGTACGAGATGCTCCGTGCCCTGTTCGTCCCGGGGGCCGCCGCGCTGGACGACCTGGTCCAGGAAGTCATCGCGGGAAACACCCATGATCAAATCCCCTCATCCCTGCACGAGGTTCCCGCTCCGGGATCGGAGTTCGACGGGGAATTCGCGATCCAGCCGTGTGAGTGCGAGCAGCCGCACGACGGGGCGGCTCGGAGCGCGCAGGGTCAGGCGTCGGCCGGTGCGCCTGGCGAGCCGGTGGGCCGCGGTGAGGGCCCGCAGGCCCGAGCAGTCGATGAACGTCACACCGGAGAGGTCGACGGCCACGTGCGCGTGGCGGGAGAGTGCGGCTTCCAGTCGGGCGCGCAGCGCGTCGGCGGTTTCGATGTCGATCTCCCCGCGCGCGGTCACCACGGTGACGCCGCCGTCCGGCGACGGGGGTGGCGGCACTGCGGCCGCCCCGGAGGTCGGGGCAGCCGCAGTGCGGGAACCGTCGAAGGCCGCGCCCCCAGCCGCAAGCCAGTCCGGGGCGCAGGTGGCGGCCATCGCTCATCCCTCCCTCGTCAGGCCTGGATCTCCTTGTGGTCCGAGACCCCGGTGATTTCGATCTTGCGGGGCTTGGCCTTCTCGGTGACCGGGATGTGCAGGGTGAGCACACCGGCCTCGTACTCGGCGTGGATGTTGTCGGTGTCCAGGGTGTCGCCGAGGAACAGCTGGCGCGAGAAGACGCCCAGCGGCCGCTCGGAGACCTCCATCTCGACGTCGTCGCCCTTGGCGGCCGGTCGGCGCTCGGCCTTGACCGTCAGCACGTTCTTCTCGACGTCGATGTCCACCGCCTCGGGGGTCACGCCCGGCAGGTCGAAGACCACGAGGTACTCGTCGCCGGAGCGGTAGGCGTCCATCGCCATCGCCGTCGGCCGCGACCAGGTGCCGGTCGTGCCGAGGAACTGCTGCGTGAGGCGGTCGAGCTCACGGAACGGATCGGTGCGCATCAGCATCGTGAACACCTCCACGACCCAGTCCGGACGAAACCGGACGTTTCGTTCACAAACGTTGTAGCATGTCGTCTATCGGATGACAAGACCACGAGTGGGCACGGACAATGACAGCACCGGAACGCGGGACGACGCCCGAGCCGCCCGTCACCGACGAGGCCGCACGGCCGCTGCTGACCGCCCTGACAGCCATGACCCGGGCCGTCACCGCAACCGACGACGGGGCCAGGGACCCGGCAGACCGTGCGCTGCATGCCCTGAGCGCGCTGCAGCACCTGCGCCAGGCGCTCGACCAGTGGGAGCCGCACCTCGTCGAGACCGCGCGGGGCGCCGGCGCCACCTGGGCCGACCTGTCCGGGCCGCTCGGCGTGAGGAGCCGCCAAGCCGCCGAACGCCGCTACCTGCGCACCCGCCGAACCGCCTCCGCTCCAGGGACGACGCAGGACCAACGGGTACGGGCCGAACGCGACCGCCGCGCCGCCGAACGCAGCGTCACCGCCTGGGCCCGTGCCAACCCCACAACGCTGCGCAGCCTCGCCGGCCAGATCGCAGCCCTCGACACCGCCGCCTACGGCACCCGCCGCCACCTCGCCACCCTGCGTGCCGCACTCGGCGCGGACGACGCGGCGCTGCTGCTCGAGCCGCTCGAGGCGCTCGCCCCGCTCCTCGCCGCCCGCCGACCGGACCTCGCCGCCCGCATCGACGCCCTGGTCCGCCACGCCGACCGGCTTCGCCGCGACAGCGACCAACGCCGCAACTGACCGACAGAGCCGATGCCCGGTCCACTCATCAAGGCGACCTGCTGGCCCCGGATCGGCCCGACCGAGTCAGCGGGAATCCGTTGCGTCGTCCTCGTCCGGGCCGGGAGCTGCCGTGCCGCCGGCGGCCTGGCGGGCGGCTCGTTCCGCGCGGAGTTCTTCGGCGACCTCGTAGGCACGGCCCGGGTCGTAGACGGTGACCGAAGTGCCAGGGCTGTACATCGCGGATGCCCGGGGCGTGTACTCGTAGCTCTCGACGCGGCGCCGGGCGGCTATGCCGTCGACCTCGCCGATGGGTACCCCCCACAGCTCGGCGGTGTGGGACGGGGTCCACCACTCGTCCGGACGCAAGAAGTCTCGCTTGACGTCCGTCTGACGCTCCACCGCCACCTGGGCCGGGGCGAGTTGCTCGGTCAACCAGCTGGTCAGCGCCTGTGCATCGACCCGAGAGAGCGGTGCGAAGGTCTCCGGTTCGCACTCCACCGTCTCGCCGCGGGTATGCAGCATCACCTTGATCGACTGTCGCTGCCCGAGACTGAGTCGCTCGATGACGACGACTCGCTGCAGATCAGCCATCGCCATGGTCGACGAACGCAGAAAGCGGGCGATGACGACCTGGGTCGGAGTTCCCCGGGGGCGGAACTCGACCCACCGCACCGTCGTGGACGCCGTGACGCACACCGCGGCCACGATGAGCAGGATCATTCCGACGACCGTGAGCGCCAGGATGACCCACAGACCGCCCCAGGCGACGGAACTCCCCGATATCACGGCGGCCAGCAGTGCGCCCAGCAGCAGGGGGGCGGCGACCACCGCCGGGACCGCGATGCTCGCGTAGAAACCGAACGCCAGTTGGCGGACCCGGCTGGGGACGAACAGCAGCCGCCATCCGTCCGTCACGGGTAACACAACTTTCGCCAGCGGGCCAGAACGCTGAGATCTCATGGCTCAAAGGTAGGGCCGTGCAAAGGAGTTCGTAAGGCCACTGCGGGCCGCACCTTCTCGAGGACGGGAACCGCAGGCGACAGCGCGTCAGCCGGTCAGGTGGGTGCAGAGGTCGGCCACGGCTTGGGGGTCCGGGTAGGCCGCGAGTTGTTCCAGGGGCAGCGCTGGCCGGCGGGGTCCAGCCGAGTCGCCGAGGGAAGCGAAGGCTCAGAGCGGGTGATGGCGCGGCGCGGCGGCGGGCGGTGCCGCCTGACGGGCGCCGGAGCGGTCAGAGCTCCGAGGCGTCGACCACGGCGACGTCCGGCTGGGTCCGCAGGGGCGGGAGGGGGACGACGAGGACGGGGCACGCCGCGTGCGCGGCGCAGTACCGTGCGGTGGAGAACCCGGGCAGCAGGCGTCGTCGCCGGGCGCCGACGACGAGGAGGTAGCCGTCCCGGTCGGCGGTCCGGCCGAGAAGCGGACACCGGGAGGGCGGCCGCCCGTTCCGAAGACGGATTCGAGGACGCCTGCCAGCGCCCGCTCCGCCATGGTCCGCTCCACCACGATGTGATCGGCGCTGTGGACGTTGGGAGTGGTCGCCATCACGGCCAGTACTTCGGCATCGAAGCGCCGGGCCTCGGTCACGGCACGGTGCAGGGCGGTGCTGCTTCCTATGGAACCGCTGACACCCCCGACGACCCGCCGGTAACCCTCGTGCATCACGCCTTCCCTGAGCCAGGCCAATGCCAAAAGGGTAGGAATCGGTCCCGGCCGGGGCCCTCCACCGTTCGGACCCCGGGGCGGACGGTTCCGGGGGGCCGGTCAGGGGGCCTGAGGGAGCAGGGCACCGGCACCGGACGTTCGCCTGGCAGACCCGCCGGGCGGCCGGCTCCGCAGCCGGCGCCCCGATACGGGCCCGGGCGGTGTGTGCGACGATGGACGTGGAGCTCACGCCCAGCAACATCAACAACGCCCGGCTGAAGCTCAAGCGGCTGGTCGAGCGCGGGATCCTGGTCGAGACCGGGCAGGGGTTGTTCACCCGTCCCCGGCCATAGCCTTGCGAGCCCGCGACCAGGTCACGACGCTTGAGTTGGCGTGGCGGTCGTGTGTCAACGGTGAAGCAGATTGCCGGCGCTACGCCCGGCGCCCGCGGGCGGCGGCAGCCGGTCGGCACCGGCCGAGGAATGCTCGGCGGGACGACGGGGGATGAACGCGGCCCCGTCGAAGGGTGGGCCGACCGGCTGGGTGTGGCTACTTGAGCGGCGTGCCGCCCGAGTTGTGGTACGCGATCGTCTTGTTGATCAGGTTTCCGCCGTCGGTCTCGGGCGTGGTCTGTTCCTGCCAGCCGGCGCCGAACAGGAGGGCGGCGACGTGTGCGTCCGCCACCTGGTTCAGGTGCGAGAAGAACCAGTCGACCTTGTCGTCCTTGTAGTGGTTGGGTGTGTTGTTCTGCGCCATGTTGCCCAGGGGGACCTGCCACAGGACCACCGGCTTGCCCACCGACTCGGCCATCGTCTTGTAGAACCCGAGCGCGGCAAAGGCCTTCTGGTCGTTCCAGAAGGTGTCACGGCTGCCATGGGCGGGCAGCGCGTACCAGCCCGCGTCGCGGTCCGTCACGTCGGTGACCAGGAAGTCGGCGTTCTTCGCCCCGAGGTCCGCGTAGTCCTTGACGCACTGCGGCGTGTTCTGCTGCCAGTCGAAGCAGGACAGGTGCAGTCCCACGCCGGTGTTCGGCGCGTACTTGTGCGCCATCGAGATCAGGCACTGGGCCAGGCCTGCGGCGCTGTTCTCCTGCGATCCGCAGTCCGTCGGATTCGCGGCCTTGACCTGCGCGGCGACCTGGTGCGGGTTGCCGAGCGAGCGGACGTAGCCCCAGAAGTCGGGCTCGAGGTCGATCATGTCGTGCGAGGTGCCGATCTTCTGGAGGAAGAAGCGGTAGTCGTTCAGGTAGCGGGTGAGCAGATCGGTCCTGTTGATGGCCTGGACCTCGCCCGGACCGTCGCCCTGGCCCGCCGCGTCTCCGAGGTCGCGCAGCGAGTACCAGGTCCAGAGGTTCTTCTGCGGGCGCGGCTTGCCCTGGTACGTCGCCTGGGTCACGAAGCTGTCGCGCCAGGTCACGTAGGTGCCGGGCGCGGTGGTGTCACCGGTCCAGCAGCCCCACCAGCCCGACCACGCGGCATTGCAGCGCGAGGCCGTGTAGTAGTCCGACGAGGGCGCGGGCTGGCTGTGCACGTAGGCGTACCGCACGTCGAACGGCGCGGCATTCGCCGAGGTGTCGTTCATGCTGCCGCCGATGAGCACCGTGCTACTGCCCATGAAACGCTTCGTCGAGCTGCCGCCGGCGGCGGTCGGGGACGCCGAGGGCGGCGCCGTCGTCGGACGGGTGCTCGGAGCCTGGCTCGCCGGAGCGCTGCCGCCCGGCGGGGTGGGCGTGGTGCTGCTGCCGGAGCTCCCCGTGTTCCCGGTGCCGTTGACGCTACCGGCCGGGACGAGCTTCCACTGCTGGTTGGGGCCGTTCCAGTCGTGGTACTGGGCGAGGTGGCCCCCGTCGGCCTTGGAGCCGAGCGGGACCTCGACGGCCATGCCACTGAAGCGGTTGATCAGACGCACGTAGCCGTCCGACGACTTCTCCAGGTGGAACTGCTGGTTGGCGCCGTTCAGGTCGCGCCACTGCACCAGCTCGGAGCCTTCGGTCTTCGACCAGTTGTAGTCGTCCAGCACCTTGCCGGAGTTCCGGTTCTGCAGCCGGTAGTTCCCGTCACCCGAGTCGATGAACTTCCACTGCTGGTTGGTTCCGCCGGTACGGCTCCACTGCCCCAACGAAGCACCGTCGTACGTGGCGTAGCCGAGTCCGTCCAGCGCCTCGCCGGTGTTGCGGTTGACCAGCACGTACCAGGCGTTCGTGTCCACGGCTCCCGCTGAGGCTGTGTTGACCACGACCACGGAACCGCCCACGACCGCCAGGCTGACGGCTGCCCAGAAACTCCGGCGCTGGTACAGCCGACGGCCACGATGCGTCTGCCGCCGCCCCGCAACGGCCGAGCGGAACGACGCGCGACCACGGCGGGCGCGGCCGCCGGGCGACGCCTCCGGCGACGTGGATGGACGAGGGAACATGTCGATGCTCTCTTTCAGCCGTTGCCTCTGACCAGACCGCCTGTCTGGACACCACCCAGTTGTCGCCGCCCCCGGAAAGGTTGCCCCGGACCGCGAAGATTTTTCGGGCATCGCGCGGCGGCTGGCGATCACGTCGTCGGGCGGGGCGGCGGCCGGGGCGAAACGCAGCCGACGACCGGTCGGCCGGTCGTCGGCGGTTCGGCCTGTCGCCCGGCGCGGCACCGGCCACACGGCCGGGAGTTCCGCTGCGGGCCAGGGCGGCGTGCGAGGCGATCGATGGTCGAACCCAGCTGGGGTTGCTCACCCAGCCGCGGCCCTACCCCAACTGAAATTGCAAAACGGACGCCACGTCACTTACCGCCCTCTCACGTCCACGGGAGAATTTCTCCTGGACGCAGGTGATCGCTCAGCCACAGCGCGGTGTTGCTGACGTGCATCAACGCAGCGGCCTGGCAGAGGGGGCGTCGCGGATCGACAGCGCCCGGAAGATCGCTTCGTGCTCGGCGATGGTCCGCGCCGAGGCCTGGGCGTCGACCAGACCTCGCCACGTGCGGGCGCAGAGTACGGCCGGAGACGCCCTCCAGGACCGTGACCAGGGTCTCGTTGCCTGTGGCCGCGATGACGGCGCGGTGGAACGCGACATCGTGGGCATTGAGTTGTTCCACGTCGTCGGATTCCGGCAGATGCTCCAGAACATCCTCACCGTCAACGCCACCCTGGTCTCGCAGCGGCAGAACGAGGAGATGAAGCAGCTCGCCGAGGCCGGACACGCCCAGAACGACGAGATCAAGAAGATCTCCTCCTGGGCGGCCATCCTCTTCGCGCCGACCCTGATCGGCACCGTCTACGGCATGAACTTCGAGGAGATGCCCGAACTCCACTGGGCATTCGGCTATCCGTTCGCGATCGCGCTGATGGGCGTGGTCTGCGTCAGCCTCTACATGATCTTCAAGCGCCGCAACTGGCTGTGACCGCAATGTCGAGGGAGGGAGGCGCGATGCGCCGTTACGGTTCCGTGGTCGTCTTCTCGGCGTTCCTCGCCTTCTGGCTCGATTCTCCCTGGTGGGCCGTACCCGGCCTTGCCGTCCCGGCCTCGGCGCTCACGGCCTGGGGCCTCTACAGGCGCCGGGCGGCAGAGTGCAGCCCGCACATGACCGGAGTCGACCACCGCCCGTGACCGGCCGAGCTGAGCTGTGGACCCGGCGCCCACGCTCCCGAAGACGCTGGACGGGCTTGGCACGGCGGTGCTGGGCGCCGGGCGGGCCACGGGTTGACGACGCTCGGCCGGAACGGCTCCGCCGTCAATGATCCGTCAGGAACGCCGCAGCAGTCGTCATGGGAACGTCAGGGAACGCTCTGCGGGGGTCCGGGACTCATACCGTCGTCCGTGCCGAACGACCCCGCGTCCCTTCGTGAGGAAGGAGCGCGGGGCCGTGCCGGGGCCCGGCTCCGGACGGACCACCGGGGGAGGGTCTTCGGCGGCCCACTGGCAGGGGGAGGGGGACGCGCGGTCATGGCACCGGGTGCGCTGGATACGACGACCGGTACCAAGAGGACGGGCTCGCCGGCGGTGGCGGGCCCCGGGGTGGTTGCTGGACCGCCCGGGCCGCGCGCTCCCCTTGCCGCGGCCTCGGCCGCCCGCCGACGCGTCGGCCGGTCCTCCTGGACCACCCCGCGCCTGGTCCGGGCGTTCACCGCGCTGTGCCTGGCCTGCGTGCTCGGCCTCGGCGGGGCCGTCGCCTCGGTGCTCGCCGGTGCGCGGGACGGCATCGACACCATCGGACACCGGGCCGCCCCGCAGGCCGTCCGCGCCGCCGACCTCTACTTCGCCCTCAGCGACATGGACGCCCAGGCGGCGAACCTCCTGCTGATCGGCGCGGACCCCGACTACCTCGCCCTGCGCAGGCAGACCCTGGACACCTACGAGCAGCGCCGCACCCAGGCGGGCGAGGACCTCCAGCGCGCCGCCGAAGCCGCCGCCGAAGACCCGGCCGGGCAACGCCGGGAGCTTGCACCCGGCACCCGTGTCCCACTGCTGTCCGCCAAGGCGTACCTGCCGATGCCGCCCGCTCTCCGGGGCGTTCTTATCGTCGAACTCGCCACCCCCGACCCGGACGGGTAGCAGCAGCTGTACTCCCGCCTGTTCGTCCGGACCGTTCGAAGCATCCGCTTCCCCGATGCCGGCGATGTCGACCACCTCGCGGCCGACAGCCCCGGTGCCGGTGGCCCGGCCGGGGCCGGTCCCATCGGTCCCGCGCTGCCGCAGGCCCCGAACGATCCCTTCGAGACGGTGCTCCGATGAGCCGCCGCGCCCTGTCCGCAGGGCCCGGCGGTCGGCTTCAGAACTTGTCCGGGTACTTCCGGGCCAGAATCAGGTAGACGGTGAGTGCGGCGGCGACCAGGAGACCGGCTGCGGTGTCGGCACTCATGTGCCACTCCTCATGGGTGTCAGGGCCTGCGTCGGAGCAGACGGAGGGCGTCCGGGGGCGGAATCCCCGGGCCGCGGTATGGATGCAGAGGCAGCCGTGCCGAGAGGCTATTCCCGCCCGTCGGGCACCCGGTCCGATCCTGACGACTCCTTGATCCCGGGGCCTCTATCTTGACGGATCGTTGACAGGAAACCGGCGTACAGTCACGGCCCGAGTTTCCGACTGGCCCACTGCCCTCGCCGCCGTTCGGGGCGGAGCGTTGCACGCCTACCGCCCGTTGTGCCGTGGGATCAGTGTCGTCCACCCGAGTGCACCGCCCCGCACATCACCGCCGACGCCGGCTGGAGCACTCGGCCGGACCACCGCTGTCCTTCTGCTGTCGGCCTGGCTGGCATCCCCGTCGGCCGCATCATCGACCGTCACGGCCTCCGCACGGTGATGACTGCGGGCTCCGTCCTCGGCGCCGTCGGGCTCGGCGCAACCCATCAGCCACGGCGGGAGAACCAGCCCTGAGCTTGACTCTGTCGGGGATCTTGGTCGCTGCCGTGTCAGCCGGCGGCTCGCCAGGAACGTAGGCGCGGGATGCTCTGCCGGTCGAGGTGGTCCTGGAAGGCCGTCGGTGGTCGTGGGGGCGCGGTCTTGCCGGAAGGCTGTCGGCTGAGGCGTTCGATGTTGACGGCGATGGCGGTGAGGACGTGCTGCAGGTGGGCCTTTGCCTGTCCGCGGTAGCGGCAGTGGCGCATGCCGTGGCCGTGGGCGAACTCGCAGATGGTGCCCTCGATGCCGGAGCGGACCGCGTAGCGCTTGTGCCAGTCCGGGTCCTGCTGCTCGGCGCGGTTGCGTCGTTGCAGTTCGAGCAGCTCGCGCGGCGGGAAGCCCACGGTGCGCGCTGAGTCGCGGGAGGTGGTGCACTTGGCCCGAACCGGGCAGGGCCGGCACTGGCTCCTGGTGAAGCGGGCCACGATCAGCGGGGCCGCGGTCGGCGAGGAGGCGGGAGACGAGCTGGCGGTGCCCGTGGCCAGCCTCGCTGGCATGCTCGCCCAGGGCGTGCAGTTCGTCCAGTTCCGTGCGCCGCAGGGTGCAGCCGGCATCCGGCCGCCCGGCCCCGGCCAGGCCTCGACCGGAAGTGCCAGGGGACCGCTCGCCCACGGGACACGGAGCCACCAAGAAGGTAATGGGGGCTGCCAGGTCGGCGGCTTCGGTTCACACGGTGTGGCCGCGCCCGGACAGCAGGTCGCGGAGCCGGTCGACCAGGCCGACCGCGGGTACCAGGAGCTTGTTCGTGGGTTCGGAGGGGTGGGGCCGGGTGGGCGCGAGCTTCTTCGCGTGGCGCACCTTGCGGCCCAGCTCCTGCAGCTCGTCGGTGGTGCAGGAGCTGCGGAGCGCGGGGAAGACCTGGTGCTCTTGGGCCTCGACGTGGGCGGAGACCCCGGCCGCAAGGCGGTCCACGAGGTCGTCGAAGCCCGGGTCGTGGGCCTGGTGGTGCTCCAGCTCCCGCAGCGTCTCCTCGATCCGGCCGTCCCGGGCCGTCGCCGCCTCGGTGAGCGCCGTCCCGCCCATCACCCGCTCGCGCACAGCGGGGCGCAGGTACTCCTCCTCCGCGACGATGTGCCGCACCAGGGCGATCGTGAGGTCGTCGGCGCGGTGCTTGCGGCGGGCGTCCGCCGGCGGGAGCACCCGGATCTGGTCGAACAGCGCCTCCACCTCCCGGTGGTCGACGACGAGCTCCTCCACGATGTCCAGACCGTGCATGTCGTCCCACCTCCGGTTGCAAGGCGGCCCGGGACCGTGCAGGGCACGGCCGCCCGGTCCCGTCCGTTGCAGGTTTTCCTGTACGCCGGGCCCGTTCTCCGTCTCCTGCCATTGTCCTGCGGAACGCGGGCGCTCCCGCGAACAGGAGAGCTCGGCAGCGGCCCGTCCCGGGTGTCAGGCCGGACCCGCGGGCGGGCGCAGCAGCTGCCCGAGTCCTTCGGGGGTTGCGGCGACGACGACCAGGTCGCCGTCGCTGAGCATGCGGGTGGGTGGTGGGTTCCAGAGCAGCTCGGGGGCGGTGGTGTAGGGGTGGGCGAGGTCGGGGCTGCGTTCGCCGGGTTCGGCGAGGTCGACGGCCAGGATCCTCCAGTGGCCCGGGCGGTGTGCCGCGGCGACGGTGTGCCCGGTGAGTCGGGGGTTGCGGGCCACGTCGACGGCGGCGACGAGCAGGACCTGGCCGCCGACGGCGAGGGCGCCGATGACCTGGCGGCCCATCATGGCGGAGGCGAAGGACGGGGCGGCGAGGAAGGAGACGCTGCGGCTGCGGGTCTCGGCCCGGGGGTAGGAGTCGCGCAGGGCGCTGTAGATGTCGCCGGCGAAGTCGTCGTCGAACAGGCGCAGGACGACCCTGAGCCCGGGGTGGCATTCGCGGGCGTGCAGGGCGGTCTCGAGGTTGGTGCTGTCGTCGCTGGTGAGGGTGATCAGGGCCTGGCTGCGGGTGATGTGCGCGGTCTCCAGGACGCCGTCCTGGGTGGCGTCGCCGATGACGACGGGGACGCCGTAGGCGCGGGCCCTTGCCACGCCGCGGGCGGCGGGGTCGCTCTCCACGCACACGACGGGCACCTCCAGCTCCCACAGGCGTTCCAGTACGCGGCTGCCGACGCGGCCGAGTCCGACCAGCACGATGTGCCCGGACAGGCCGCGCGGTGGGCGCCGCAAGGCCGAGACGGTGCGGAAGGTGCCGAGGGCTTCCAGGACGAGGGCGGTCAGCAGTGGCATCAGCAGCAGGCCGGCCACGGCCGTGAGGATCTGCAGGGTCTTGCGGGCGGGGTTGCCGTCGTCGGCGGGGTCGGCGGTGCCGAGAACGTCCAGCACGGTCAGCCACAGGGCGTGCAGCGGGGGCTGGCCGGCGAGGGCGGTGGTGAGCGCGGCGAGCACCCCGATCAGTGCCGCCAGACCGGCCAGTGCCCACCGCAGGCGCGGCGAGAACAGGGCTGCGAAGGGCAGGCCGGTCAGTCCCGGCAGCCGCCGGGTGCGGCCGATGGGCTGTGCGGGGCCGAGGAGTTCCAGGACGACCCGCTCGGCGCCGTCCGGCACGCGCGCGGGATCGGGAAGGACGAGCTCGCCCCTGCCGTCCTGCTCCGTGCTGGTGAGCGTGGCGATCTCATGGCCCGGTTGCCGGGCGGGTCCCGCTTCCACCGCGCGCAGCAGACGGCCGTCGACGTGCACGACGTGGCTGCGGCCGGAGACGGCGGCCGCGACCAGGGCCGGGGCGGCGGTGGCGGAGGTGGACAGCACGGTGGTGGAGGCCTGGAGGGCGGCCGCGGTGAGATGGGGGTCGCGGGCGATCGCGGCCCGGTCCAGCAGCTGCTCGACGCGGCGGCCGAGGCGGCGGTTGTAGATCCGCAGCACCAGCCGCAGCCCGGGATTGAGCCGCCGGGCGCGCAGCCCGGCGTGCAGGTTGGCCTTGTCGTCGTCCGAGGTCAGCGCGAGGGCCACCGCGCCGTCCACGCCGACCGCGCGCAGGGTCGCCAGATCGAGCTGTTCGGCCTCGACGACGCCCACCGCAGTGTGCTCGGCGGCCAGTGCCGCGATCTGCGGGCCGTGGCCGCCGCGCAGCGAGGGCAGGACGACGGTGACGCGCTGCCCGTAGAGGGTGGCCAGCTCGACAGCCAGGCGGTGGGCGAGCGCGTCGTCCCCGCAGACGATCATGTGGTTGCGGGGCTGCGGCGCGGGCGCCGCCTGCTGCCTCGGCAGATGCGGCCGCAGAGCGGGGGTATGCAGGCCGGGGCGGTCGGCGGGTGTCGTGGCCATGAGGGCCAGTCTGCCGTTCGATCCGACTGCCAGGAGCAGAAAACCCCCTCCCCTGGCCGGTGGTTGACGGCCGGTCACCGCATGACGGACCGAGCACAGGGCCGCGCACTCCGGAGACGGGCGCCCACCGGTCCGCCGGCGCCGGACGTGGGGAAGCCAAGGGTTTTGACGCTTCCTTGATGCTTCCTTGACACTTCGATGACGGGTTCCTGGCGTAGTCTTTTCGCCTGGTGTGCCGGGAAGCCTGGTCGGCGACGTACTGAACGTTTTGAAAACGTCCCGACCCGGAGCGTGACCGCCATGTCCTCCCCCGCTGCCACCAGTATTTCCGCACCGTCCGCCCCCGCGCGGCGTGGGCCGCGCCGGTCGGTGCTGTTCTTCGCCTTCGCGTTCGCCGTGATCGCCGACCCGGTGTCCTCGGTCGCGTACGCCATCGAGGCCGCGTTGCACGCCCTGCACGGCGACCTCGCCCTGCTGCTGCCCACCATGGCCCTGGTCGTCGGCCTGGTCGTGGTGGTCACCGCCAACTACTGGCAGCTGGTGCGGCGCTTCCCGAAGGGTGGCGGTGCGGCCGCCGCCGCGGCGCGGGCCTTCGGCGCCAAGTGGACCTTCCTGCCGATCGGCGCACTGGTCGTCGACTTCGTCCTGACGATCGGGATCTCCATCGCCGCCGCGTCCAGCGCCGTCATCGCGCTCGCCCCGGCCCTCGCACCGATCCGGATCCCGCTCGCCCTCGTCCTGCTGCTCGTCGTGGCCGCACTGACCTGGTTCGGCCACGGCGGGCGGCTGCTGTTCGCAGCGATGACGGTCGTCTTCGTCGTCACGGCCGGGGCCGTGCTGGTTCTCGGCTTCCTCGCCCCGCACGCTGCCGGCAGTGCCCCCGCCGCCGCAGACCCCGGGCGTCCCGCCGTGCTCGCCGTGGTGATGGCGTTCCCGGTGGCCATGGCCCTCGCGACCGGCGTCGAGGCGCCGTCGACCGCGATCGCCCAGCTCGGTCAGCTCGACGACCGCGACCGCCGCCGCTTCGGCCGCGGCACCCTGGCCCTGCTCCTGGTCATCGTGGGCGGCCTCACCCTGGCCCTGGCCGGCCTCGCGGTGAAACTCGGCATCGGCCTGCCGGGCACGGACTCCACCCAGATCGCCGACATCGCCCGGGCCTCCGCCGGCCCCGGCTGGCTCTACGGCACCTTCCAGCTCTCCAGCTCCCTGCTGCTGCTCGCCGCCGCGAGCTCGTCCTTCCAGGCCGGCCCCGGACTGCTCAAGGCGCTCGCCGGGACCGCCCGGCGGCCGGGTGTCCTGCCGGCCTTCCTGGGCCGCACCAACAAGCACCACACCCCGTACTGGTCGGTCGTGGTGTACCTGGGCGCCGCCGCCGTGATCATCGTTGCGGCGGCCGGGCAGGAGCAGGAGCTGGTGCTGTTCTACGCCGTGTCGGTGTTCGTCAGCTTCCTGGTGGGACTGCTGGCCATGGCCCGCTTCGCCCGGTCCGAGCGCAAGCCCCTGCTGGCGCTGGTCAACGCGGGGGCTGCCGTCGCCGTCGCGTTCACGCTGGCCGTGAACCTGCTGCGCGGCTGGCCGGTGCTCTCCCTCGTCGCCACCCTCGCCATCGGCGGCGCCCTCTACCTGCGCTGGGCCCGCGCCGGGCGCCCGAGCGGCATCGAGGACGTCGAGAGCCGGGCCGAAGCCGGCTGACGTGCAGCCCCGGAGCGCCTACCGCGCGCTCGGCGCACCATGCCCTCGCCGCGGCGCAGCCACCAGCGGATGCCCGGGAGCACGGCGGCCCGGAACGGGCCCATGGCGGGCGGGGCTGGTCCACCACTCTGGTGTGTCCCGCGCCGCCGCGTGTGGGCGAGGCGCGTGGGCGGTCACGGCGTGTCGTCGGTGCTCTGGGACTGGACGCGGTGGCGTCGCAGGAGTCTGCCGTGGGCTGCTTCGTCGTGGGTGACGACGTAGACGTCGATGTCGTCGCCGGAGCCTTCGATGATGGCTTCTCCCGTTCCTCGGCCGAGGAGGTTCTTGAGGCGGCTGCGGCGGGTGGCGCCGATGACGATCTGGGTGGCGTTGATCTTCCGGGCGAAGGCCAGGACGGCCTCGGCGGGGTCGTCGCCGGCCATGGTGTGGAAGCTGCCGCCGAGGCTCTCCACCAAGGCACGGTGGTGGGCCAGGAGGTTCGCGTTGCCGGTGGCCAGTCCGTCGTCGCGCCGGACGTGGACGGCGAGCAGTTCGCCGCCCGCCCCGCGGGAGGCGGTCCGTTTGCCGCGCCGGATGAGTGTGTCGCTCTCGGGGCCGCCGGACAGGGCGACCAGCACGCGTTCCCGGGTGGCCCACGGTTTTTGGATGCCGTGTTGCCCGCGGTAGCGCAGGAGGGCCTCCTCGACGCGGTCGGCCACCCAGAGCATGGCGATCTCCCGCAGTGCGGAGAGATTCCCTGGCCGGAAGAAGTGCGACAGCGCCGCCTCGATCTTGTCGGGCGGGTAGATGTTGCCGTGGGCCATCCGCCGCCGCAGCGCCTCCGCCGACATGTCCACCAGCTCGATCTGGTCGGCACGGCGGACCACTTCGTCGGGCACCGTCTCCCGCTGCCGGACCCCGGTGATCTGCTCGACGACGTCGTTGAGCGATTCGAGGTGCTGGATGTTGACGGTGGTGATGACATCGGTGCCCGCCTCCAGCAGCTCCTCGATGTCCCGCCACCGCTTGTCGTTGCGGGAGCCGGGGACGTTGGTGTGGGCCAGTTCGTCCACCAGGGCGACCTGGGGGCGGCGGGCGAGGACGGCGTCGAGGTCCATCTCGGTGAAGGCGGTACCGCGGTAAGGCATGTTCTTGCGCGGCACCGTCGGAAGGCCCTCGGCCATCTTCCGGGTCAGCGGCCGCCCGTAGTCCTCCATGAACCCGATGACCACATCGGTGCCCCGCTCGGCGCGGCGCTGTCCTTCGGCGAGCATGTCGTACGTCTTGCCTACCCCGGGGGCCGCTCCGAGGTAGACCCGCAGTCTGCCGCGCGCCACTATCCGCTCCTTTGCGGGTGCCGGTCCAGCGTCAGGAGACCCATGGCCCGCGAGGAGACCCGGCACCCTCCCTCCTCCATCGTCGTTCACGCCCGCCTCGGCGCGCGGCACGTTCAGCCCCGGACGTGCTGCGCGAACATCCTGGGGGAGCGGCCTGCCGTGGGAGCGGCTGATCGCATCGCCGTCGCCACCGACCAGCAGTCCGCCGGTGACTCGCGGCCGGTTGCGGCCGGTCGGGAAGGTGGGCGTCAAGGGCGCGTCAAGATTTCAGATCCGCCCGTATGGAGGGCGTCAGGAATCCGCAATGCAGCGGAAGGGGCTGGTTGGCTGCTTCTCGCCGGCCGGCCGCCGGTGCCGCGAGAAGAAAGCGTCGGGGGCGCTCGCGGGTACACCCTGAAACCCTTGGTGGAGCCATGCTCGATCTCCTCTTCGTCGGTGTGACGGTCGCCGTGTTCGCCGTCATCGCCCTGATCGCGCGAGGGGTGGAGAAGCTGTGACCGCAGAGAACATCGCAGGTCTCATCGTCGCCGCCCTGCTCGTCGGCTATCTCGTCGTCGCGCTGATCTACCCGGAGAAGTTCTGACCATGAGCTCCACTCTTGCCGGGTGGCTGCAGGCCCTGGCCCTGGTGGGCGCCCTGGCCCTGTGCTACCGCCCGCTCGGCGACTACATCGCCAAGCTCCTCACCTCCGCCAAGCACCTGAGAGTCGAACGCGGCCTCTACAAGGTCATCGGCGTGGACGGTGACGCCGACCAGCGCTGGCCGGTCTACCTGCGTTCGGTGCTGGCCTTCTCGGCCGTCTCCGTGCTGTTCCTGTACGGCCTGATCCGGCTCCAGACGCACCTGCTGCTGAGCCTCGGCGTACCGGAGATGGAGGCCCACCAGGCGTGGAACACTGCGATCTCCTTCACCACCAACACCAACTGGCAGTCCTACTCGGGTGAGTCCGCGCTCGGCCACCTGGTGCAGATGACGGGTCTCGCGGTGCAGAACTTCGTCTCCGCCGCCGTCGGCATCGCCGTCGTCGCCGCACTGATCCGCGGCTTCACCCGCAACCGCACCGACCGGGTGGGCAACTTCTGGGTCGACCTCACCCGCATCGTGCTGCGCCTGCTGCTGCCGATCTCGATCGTCATGGCACTGGTCCTGGTGGCGAACGGCGCGATCCAGAACTTCCACGGCTTCCACGAGCTGACCACCCTCGCCGGTGATCCCCAGGCCGTCCCGGGTGGCCCGGTGGCCTCACAGGAGGCCATCAAGGAGCTGGGCACCAACGGCGGCGGCTTCTTCAACGCCAACTCCGCGCACCCGTTCGAGAACCCCAACGGCTTCACCAACTGGCTGGAGGTCTTCCTGCTGCTGGTGATCTCCTTCTCGCTCCCGCGCACCTTCGGCAAGATGGTCGGCGACAACCGCCAGGGCTACGCCATCGTCTCCGTGATGGCCCTGTTCTGGATCGCCTCCGCCGCCCTCATGACGGTCGCCGAGTCGCACCACGGCGGCAGCGCGCTGCAGACGGCCGGCGGGGCGATGGAGGGCAAGGAGCAGCGCTTCGGCATCGCCGCCTCGACTCTGTTCGCGGCGTCGACGACGCTGACCTCGACCGGTGCGGTGAACTCCTTCCACGACTCGTTCACGCCGTTCGGCGGTGGCATCGCGATCTTCAACATGATGCTGGGCGAGATCGCGCCCGGCGGTGTGGGCTCGGGTCTGTACGGCATGCTGATCCTGGCGATCGTCGCAGTGTTCGTCGCGGGCCTGATGGTCGGGCGGACCCCGGAGTACCTGGGCAAGAAGCTCGGCGGCCGGGAGATGAAGTTCGCCTCCCTGTACATCCTCACCACGCCGGTACTGGTGCTGGTCGGCACCGGCATCGCGATGGCCCTGCCCGGCGAGCGGGCCGGGATGCTGAACACGGGCGCGCACGGCTTTTCCGAGGTGCTGTACGCCTTCACCTCCGCCAGCAACAACAACGGCTCCGCGTTCGCCGGCATCACCGTCAGCACCCCTTGGTATGACACGGCGCTCGGTCTGTGCATGGTCCTCGGCCGCTTCCTGCCGATGGTGTTCGTCCTCGCACTGGCCGGCTCGCTGGCGCAGCAGCAGCCGGTCCCGGCCACCCCGGGCACCCTGCCCACCCACAAGCCGCTGTTCGTCGGCCTGCTGTCGGGCGTCGTCCTGATCGTCGTCGGCCTCACCTACTTCCCGGCTCTCGCTCTCGGGCCGATCGCGGAAGGTCTCCACTGATGTCCACCACCGTTACCCCCAGCAGCGAGACCGTGGACCACAGTCACGCTCCACACCGAGTCTCCGGAGGCCTTCTCGACCCGAAGCTGATCGCGAAGTCCCTGCCGGACGCGGTGAGAAAGCTCGACCCCCGGGTCATGGTCAAGAACCCGGTGATGTTCGTGGTCGAGGTCGGCTCGGTCGTCACCACCGTCTCCGCGGTCGCCGACCCGTCGGTGTTCGCGTGGTCGATCACCGCCTGGCTGTGGCTGACCGTGGTCTTCGCGAACCTGGCCGAGGCCGTCGCCGAGGGCCGCGGCAAGGCCCAGGCCGACACCCTGCGCCGCGCGAAGACGGAGGCCATGGCCCGGCGCCTGACCGACTGGCCCGCCTTGCAGACCGAGGAGGAGGTCCCGGGCACCGCCCTGCGGCTCGGCGACCTGGTGGTGGTCGAGGCCGGGCAGACCATCCCCGGTGACGGGGACGTCGTCGAGGGCGTCGCCTCGGTGGACGAATCGGCGATCACCGGCGAGTCCGCCCCGGTGATCCGCGAGTCCGGCGGTGACCGCAGCGCCGTGACCGGCGGCACCAAGGTGCTCTCCGACCGGATCGTCGTCAAGATCACCTCCGAGCCGGGCAAGACCTTCATCGACCGGATGATCGCTCTGGTCGAGGGCGCGGCAAGACAGAAGACCCCGAACGAGATCGCGCTGAACATCCTGCTGGCGTCGCTGACGATCGTCTTCCTGATCGCCGTGGTCACGCTCCAGCCGCTCGCGACCTACGCGGGCGCCCCGCAGTCGATGATCGTCCTGGTCGCGCTGATCGTCGCCCTCATTCCGACCACCATCGGCGCGCTGCTGTCCGCGATCGGCATCGCGGGCATGGACCGCCTGGTGCAGCGCAACGTCCTCGCCATGTCCGGCCGCGCCGTCGAGGCCGCCGGCGACGTCAACACCCTGCTGCTCGACAAGACCGGCACCATCACCCTCGGCAACCGCCAGGCCGCCGAGTTCCTCCCCGCACCCGGTGTCGGGACGGACGAGTTGGCCAGTGCGGCCCAGCTGTCCTCGCTCGCGGACGAGACCCCCGAGGGCCGCTCGATCGTCGTCCTCGCGAAGACCGAGTACGGCCTGCGGGCCCGCGCCCAGGGCGAGCTCGCCCACGCCACCTGGGTGCCGTTCACCGCGCAGACCCGCATGTCGGGCGTCGACCTCGACGAGGCCGACGGCGTGCACCAGGTCCGCAAGGGCGCTGCCGGCGCGGTCGCCAACTGGGTCACCGCCAACGGCGGCACGGTCGGCAGCGACGTCAGCCAGCTGGTGGACGGCATCTCCGCCGCCGGCGGCACCCCGCTGGTCGTCGCGGCGAAGATCGGCGACGCACCCGCGCGGGTCCTCGGTGTCATCCACCTCAAGGACGTGGTCAAGGAGGGCATGCGCGAACGCTTCGACGAGCTGCGCCGGATGGGCATCAAGACCGTCATGATCACCGGTGACAACCCGCTGACCGCGAAGGCGATCGCGGAGGAGGCCGGCGTCGACGACTTCCTCGCGGAGGCCACCCCCGAGGACAAGATGGCCCTGATCAAGAAGGAGCAGGCCGGCGGCAAGCTCGTCGCGATGACCGGCGACGGCACCAACGACGCCCCCGCTCTCGCCCAGGCCGACGTCGGCGTCGCGATGAACACCGGCACCATGGCGGCCAAGGAGGCCGGCAACATGGTCGACCTGGACTCCAACCCCACCAAGCTGATCGAGATCGTCGAGATCGGCAAGCAACTGCTCATCACCCGCGGCGCATTGACGACCTTCTCGATCGCCAACGACGTCGCCAAGTACTTCGCGATCATCCCGGCGATGTTCGCGGGCGTGTACCCGGGCCTGCGCCACCTCAACATCATGAGCCTGCACAGCCCCGAATCCGCGATCATCTCCGCGGTCGTCTTCAACGCCCTGGTCATCGTCGGCCTGATCCCGCTCGCCCTGCGCGGCGTGAAGTACCGGCCGTCCGACGCCTCATCACTGCTGCGCAGGAACATCGGGGTCTACGGTTTCGGCGGCCTGGTCGTGCCGTTCGTCGGCATCAAGCTGATCGACCTGATCGTGCAGTTCGTCCCCGGCCTGAGCTGAGAAAGGAGAGACCGGAATGTCCAAGCCCCTGCCCACCCTCGTGCGCACCCATCTCACGGCGCTGCGGATGCTGCTGGTGATGACCGTGATCGTCGGCCTCGCCTACCCGCTGCTCGTCACCGGCATCAGCCAGGTCGCCTTCCCGGCCAAGGCCAACGGCTCCATCGTGAAGGCCGACGGCAAGGAGATCGGCTCCAGCCTGCTCGGCCAGAGCTACGACCTTCCCAAGCAGAATCCCGACGACCCGGACGAGCAGGCGAAGCCGGACCCGAAGTGGTTCCAGCCCCGGTTCTCCGCCGGGAACTTCGACCCGAAGTCCTCCGGCGCCACCAATCTGGGCCCCAACGACGAGGAGCTGACCAAGGCGATCCAGGACCGCCGCGCAGCGATCGCCGCCTTCGACGGCGTCGATGCGGCCTCCGTCCCGGCGGACGCGGTCACCTCCTCCGGCTCCGGCCTCGACCCGCACATCTCCGTGGCCTACGCGAAGGAGCAGGTCAACCGTGTCGCGAAGGAGCGCGGCATCTCCGCCGAGACGCTGAACCGGTTGATCGACCAGTACACCGACACCCGTGCGCTCGGCTTCCTCGGCCAGGACGGCGTCAACGTCGTGCTCCTCAACAAAGCCGTGAGCGAGACGAAGTGACCCCCTTGTCCCGACGATAGTCCGGACCGGCCCGGGCGCGGAGGAATCCAACCGCGTCCGGGCCGGTCGCCCCGCGTTCCGTGGCCACTCAGTGGAACAGGCCCGACCGCCCCGCTCCCGGACAGTGCTCCACCCCGTACTCGGCCGCCTTCGTCAGAAAGCGCAGCACCCATGTCCCGTGACCTCACCCCCGGCACCGCTCACCGCCGCGGCCGGCTGAGGGTCTACCTCGGATCGGCCCCCGGCGTCGGCAAGACCTACCGGATGCTGGACGAGGCCCACCGCAGACAGCAGCGCGGCGCGGACGTGGTCGTCGGCTACATCGAGACCCACGGACGCAAGTACACCGCGGGAATGCTCGACGGGCTCGAGGTCGTCCCCCGCATCCGCCGGCACTACCGGGACACCGACTTCGAGGAGATGGACCTCCACGCGCTCCTGGCCCGTCGGCCCTCTGTGGCCCTCGTCGACGAACTCGCCCACACCAACATCCCGGGCGGACGCAACGCCAAGCGCTGGCAGGACATCGAGGAACTCCTCGACGCCGGCATCGACGTGATCACCACCGTCAACGTCCAGCACCTGGAGTCGCTCAACGACGTCGTCCAGAAGATCACCGGCATCCCGCAGCGCGAGACCGTCCCCGACGAGGTGGTCCGCCGCGCCGACCAGATCGAACTCGTCGACATGGCCCCGCAGGCCCTGCGCCGCCGCATGGCGCACGGCAACGTCTACAAGGCCGAGAAGGTGGACGCCGCGCTCTCCAACTACTTCCGGGTCGGCAACCTGACGGCCCTTCGGGAACTCGCCCTGCTGTGGGTCGCGGGCCGGGTCGACGAGGGCCTGCGCGACTACCGTGCCACCCACAACATCGACCGGGTCTGGGAGACCAGGGAGCGCGTCGTCGTGGCCCTGACCGGCGGCCCCGAGGGCGAGACCATCATCCGCCGCGCCGCCCGGATCGCGGACCGCACCGCGGGCGGGGAACTCCTCGCCGTCCACATCAGCCGCAGCGACGGCCTCGCCGGCGCCTCGCCCGGAGCCCTCGCCCAGCAGCGGCAGCTCGTCGAGGACCTCGGCGGCACCTACCACGTGGTCGTGGGCGACGACGTACCCACCGCCCTGCTGGCCTTCGCCCGCGCGCACCACGCCACCCAGCTGGTCCTGGGAACCAGCCGCCGCGGCCGGATCAACCGGTTCCTCACCGGGCCGGGCATCGGCGAGACCACCGTCGACGCCTCCGAGGACATCGACGTCCACATGGTCACCCACGAGTTCACCGGCCGCGGCCGGCTGCCCTCCCTCGGCCGCCGCAACTCCCCGCGCAGAACGCTGGCCGGCTATCTGGCCGGGCTCGCGGTGCCGGCGGTCCTGACCCTGCTGCTCTCCCAGATGGACAGCGGCTTGAATCTGACGACCGTCGCCCTCATCTTCCAGCTCGGCGTGGTGGGCGTGGCGCTGTTCGGCGGCGCGGTCTCGGCACTGCTCGCCTCGCTGGTGGCCTCACTGCTTCTGAACTACTACTTCATCCCGCCGGTCCACACCTTCACCATCGGCGAGACCAACAACTTCATCGCCCTGGCGGTGTTCGCGGCCGTCGCACTCACCGTCTCCACGGTGGTCGACCACGCCGCCCGCCTCACCGCCCGGGCCGCCAGGGCCACCGCCGAGGCCGAGACCCTCTCCACCCTCGCCGGCAGCGTACTGCGCGGCGCCGACGCACTCCCCGCTCTGTTGGAGAAGACCCGCACCGCCTTCGGCCTCGACTCGGTCGCCCTGCTCGACCGCAGTGGCGGCGCCATCGCCCGCAGCGACTCCGACGGCGAACCAGCCCCCGGCCGGACGGTCACCGAGCTGCCGGCCGGCCCGGACGCACTGCTGATCCTCGCCGGACGCCGACTGCCCGCCGCCGACCAACGCGTGCTCACCGCATTCACCGCACACATCACCGCCGCACTGGAACGCGACCGGCTCGCCACCGTCGCCGCCGAGATCGAACCGATCAAGGCCGCCGACAAGATGCGCACCGCCCTGCTCGCCGCCGTCAGCCACGACCTGCGCACCCCGCTGGCCACCGCACTCGCCACCACCGGCTCGCTGCTCAGCCCCGACGTCGAGTTCTCCGACGAGGACCGGGCCGAACTCCTCGCCATGGCCAACGAATCGCTGCTGAGGCTCACCGGGCTGGTCGACAACCTGCTCGACATGAGCCGCCTCCAAGCCGGCGCTCTCACCCTTCATCTGGAGGCGGCCCATCTCGACGAGCTGCTGCCACGCGCGATGGACTCCCTCGCCGACCCGGACGCCGCCGTCCAACCCCTGGACCTCGGCCAGGCACCGCCGGTGCTGGCCGATCCGCCGCTGCTGGAGCGGGTGCTGGCCAACCTCATCGCCAACGCCCTGCGACACAACGCACCCGGCGCACCGGTCCTGGTCACCGCGAGCGGCCACGGGGGCCAGGTCGAAATCCGCATCGTCGACCGCGGCCCCGGCATCCCGCCCGAGGACCGCGACCGGGTCTTCCTGCCGTTCCAGCGCCTCGGCGACAACGACAACACCACCGGCGTCGGCCTCGGCCTCGCCCTCTCCCGCGGCCTCGCCGAGGCCATGGGCGGCACCCTGGAAGTGGAGGACACCCCCGGCGGCGGCACCACCATGCTGCTCGTCCTGCCCGCCGTCCATCCCACCTGGTCGGACGGTACGGACGAATCGGAGTCGGGATCCCCCGTGGTCGACGAGGCCGGCAGCACGTCGGAATCGGCACCGGCCGGCAACGATGTGCACGTGCAGGAGGAGGAGAAGTGAGCCGCGTCCTTCTCGTGGACGACGAACCGCAGATGCTCCGGGCCCTGCGGATCAACTTCCGCGCCCGCCGCTACAGCGTCGTCACCGCGAGCACCGGACAGGAAGCGCTCGATACGGCCGGCCGGGAGCGACCCGAGGCGGTCGTGCTCGACCTCGGCCTGCCGGACTTCGACGGCGTCGATGTGATCCGAGGCCTGCGCGGCTCGCTCGACGTGCCGATCATCGTGCTCTCCGGCCGCGCGGACACCGAGGAGAAGATCCGAGCCCTCGACGCCGGGGCCGACGACTACCTCACCAAACCGTTCGACATGGACGAGCTGTTCGCCCGA
Source organism: Kitasatospora sp. NPDC051914 (assembly GCF_040680995.1). NCBI lineage: Bacteria > Bacillati > Actinomycetota > Actinomycetes > Kitasatosporales > Streptomycetaceae > Kitasatospora > Kitasatospora sp. NPDC051914. Next base: position 41,557 of record NZ_JBFAXX010000046.1, on the reverse strand, counting down.
CTGCGGGCCGTCCTGCGCAGGCCCACCCGCACGGCACCGGGCGCCAGGGCCCGGATCGGCGTGAACGAGATCGACGTGAGCGCCGGGACCGTCACCGGGCCGGACGGCCACGCGCGGCTGACCCCCACCGAGTGGAAGATCCTCACACTCCTGCTCGCCAACCCCGGCCGACTCGTGCCCGGCAAACACCTCCTGCGCGAAGTCTGGGGCCCCGACGCCGAGCAGCACAACAACTACCTGCGGGTCTACTTCGCCGGGCTGCGCCGCAAGCTCGAACCCGACCCCACCCGGCCCCGCTACCTGATCACCGAACCGGGCATCGGCTACCGCTACGACCCGTAACCCGTCCCGCAGGAGCGGACAACGACCTCGACACGACCACCGCGGCAGCGGGCGCATTGGCTCGCGGTATCCTCTCCGCCACGGCGATCGGTATGCGGCCCCGCCTCCGCGAGTATCGCTGAAACGACACCCGTGAACGACCACCCGGGCCAGCCGGTAGTTGGTGCCCGCTGAGGTCAGGCGACCTTGGACGGGCGGTGCAGGGCATCCAGCGCCACACCCGCCTGGTCGGCCAGGGTCACGGCCACAATGCGAGCCTGCCGGGAGGGGATGGTGCCGGGCTTGGGCTCCAGCATGAAACGCCCGACGTAGCGGCCGCTGCTGAACACACGAAGCTCGACCTCCTCCTCCGGCAGGCCGAGCCGATCGGCATCCCACTCCCGGCGCCCGAGCACGACGGATCCGTCGTGCTCCAGACGCGGCGGGTGGCCCAGCAGCGAGCCGAACTCGAAGTGGCACGCCCGCAGGTCGAGTACCTCGATCAGCGCGTCCCGTACCTGGTCGACCACGGCGATCGCGGAGTTCGCCGAGCCGGCGTGTACCGCCACGTCGTGGATCCGGGACAGGTAGCCGGCGTCCGTGACGGCGACGACCTCGAAGCGACGCGCGCGGGCGGCCAGCTGGGAGACCGCGAGTCCGACGAGCAGGAGGAGCACGGCCGTCGTGATGTCTGCCGAATTGCTGATCGTGAGCTGCTGGTACGGATGGGTGAAGAAGAAGTCGAACCACAAGGCCGTGCTCAGCGCGGCCACCGCCCTGCAAGCCGATGCCCCAGCGCCGCCACGGCAACCACTGCCACAACCAGCATCAGGGCGACGTTGGTATTCGCCAGGCCCCCTCTGAACGGCAGCAGCACCACGCTGAGCAGCAACGGGACCACCGCCGCCACGACGAGCGAGAGCGGAACTCGTGCAACGAAACGGCGCATCGGCGCACCTCCTCCGAACACCGGTGTAGCACCAGCCGGGCCTCGCGCAACCAGGACCCGTAACCGTTGACGCTTTCCGTACGCGCCCCGATGGGACGTGTCCGCGTTGTGCCCGGGTGCCCTGCCGGGACGGTTCCGCACCACGCCTGCGCGGGCTCGCCGTGTTCACCGCGCTGAGCCGGCTGGCCGTCCTGGAGATCCTCGGCCGGGTCGGCAGCGGCGTGCACGAACGCCTGTGGCAACCGGGCACCCCGTCGTGTGCGTCGACAGCGACCTCTCCGCCTACGTCACCGATCCCGAAATCCTGTGGGACCGCCACCGACCCGTATGCTCCCCAGCGGCCGTCGTGTCGTCATCGCCGCCACCCGCGAAGGCCTCGGCCGGCTCTTGGCCCACCAGCACCACCCGGTCCAGCCACAGAACCGGCAGATCCGGTACTGACCTCCGACATATGGTGCCAGCGGCACGGCCCCGGACAGCGTGGCTGTCCGGGGCCGACCAAGTGCCGCACATGTCAGAGTCTGTTGGGCTCCGGTACGTCGGCCATGGGGGCCGGCTCGCCACGCCGCATCGAGCCGGGCGCGCGGCGGGCCGGCCGGTCGGCGAGCGGCGCAGAGGCCAGCTGCCAGGGCACGCTGATCACCATCACGCCCGGCGTGAAGAGCAGGCGGCTCTTCAGCCACAGCGCGGACTGGTTGTGCAGCAGGTTCTCCCACCAGTGCCCGACCACGTACTCCGGGATGAACACCGCCACCGCGTCCCGCGGACTGGTGCGCCGGTACTCGCGCACGTACTGGACGACCGGCTTGGTGATCTCGCGGAACGGCGAGTCCAGCACCTTCAGCGGCACCTGGATCTCGTACGTGTCCCACTGCGCCTTCAGCTCGTCGGTGGTGTCCTTCTCCACCGCGACGGAAACAGCTTCCAGGGTGTCGGGGCGGAACGCCTGCGCATAGCCGAGGGCGCGCAGGGTGGGCTTGTGCAGCTTGGAGACCAGCACGATCCCGTGCACCTTCGACGGGCGCACCGACTCCTCGCGCGGGTCCTGGATCGCCAGCTCGTTTGAGACTGCGTCGTAGTGGCGGCGGATGCCGCGCATCATCACCCACAGCACGACCGCGGCCAGCACCGCCAGCCAGGCGCCCTGGGTGAACTTGGTGATCAGCACGATCACCAGCACCAGCGCCGTGAACACGCCGCCGAAGGCGTTGATGACGCGCGAGCGCTGGGCCGCGCCACGCACCGCCGGGTCACTCTCGCTGCCCAGGACCTCGTTCCAGTGCTTCACCATGCCGAACTGCGACAGGGTGAAGGACGTGAACACGCCCAGGATGTACAGGTGGATCAGGCTGGTGACGTCCGCCCGGTAGCCCCACAGCAGGGCGCCGGCCACCACCGCGAGCGCGATGATGCCGTTGGAGAAGGCGAGGCGGTCGCCCCGGGTGTGCAGCTGGCGCGGCAGGTAGCGGTGCTCGGCCAGGATCGAGGCGAGCAGCGGGAAGCCGTTGAACGCGGTGTTCGCGGCCAGGATCAGGACCAGCGCGGTGACGGCCTGGATGAAGTAGAACAGGATGCTGTTGTCGCCGCCCAGGAAGGTCGAGGCCAGCTGGGCGATGACCGTCTGCTGCGTGTAGTTGGCGCAGTCCCCCGTGATGCCGACCAGCTGGCAGGCGTCGTCCACGTAGTGCACGTGCGAGGTCATCGCCAGCACCGTGACACCGACGAACATCACCACGGCCGTCAGGCCCATCACGGCCATCGTGGTCGCCGCGTTCTTCGCCTTGGGCTTGCGGAACGCCGGCACGCCGTTGGAGATCGCCTCCACGCCGGTCAGCGCCGTACAACCGGACGCGAACGCCCGCAGGGCCAGCAGCAGCAGGCCCAGGCCCTTGAGCGTGTCCTTGCCGTCCTCCGGATTGATGCCGAACGCGGCGCTCGGGGCCTGCGGGTTGTCACCGAAGATCACCCGGATCAGGCCGGTGATCACCATCAGCAGGATGCCGCCGATGAACAGATACGTCGGTGCCGCGAACGCCCGCCCCGACTCACGCACACCGCGCAGGTTCATCGCCGTCAGCAGCACCACGAAGCCGATCGCCAGCGGCACCCGGTAGTCGGCCAGCCCGTTGAAGGCGGAGATGATGTTGTCCACACCCGAGGCCACCGACACCGCGACCGTCATCACGTAGTCGACCAGCAGCGACGCCGCCACCACCAGACCCGCGTTGGCTCCGAGGTTCCGGGACACCACCTCGTACGAGCCGCCGCCGCTCGGGTAGGCGTGCACCACCTGGCGGTACGACATCACCACGACCGCCATCAGGGCGACGACGGCCGCCGCGATCCACGGGGTCAGGTAGAGGAAGGCGGTGCCACCGACGGTGAGCACCAGCAGGATCTCGCCGGTCGCGTACGCGACGGAGGAGAGCGGGTCGGAAGCGAAGATCGGCAGCGCCAGCCGCTTGGGGAGCAGCGTCTCGCCCAGCTCCTCGCTGCGCATGGCCTTGCCGATCACGAGGCGCTTGAGCGCCTGGGGCACGTTGAACACAGGGGGAGCGTATTCGGCCGCGCCATGAGGGCAATGGGACTGTCCGCGGTGCGGCGTCGGCGCTCCTCGCCAGCAGGGCGTCGCGTTTGCGCAGGTCAGAGCGGTTGATGGTCGCGTCGAGGGCCCGTTTCGAGGCCGTTTTGGGGGAGGTGTTAAGGATTCGTCAATACTTCCCGGTCAAGTCCGGCAAATGGGCCATTCAGGCTATTGCGTCCTGCTTGCGGCATTGCGACCTGGCTCGAGGCTCCGTGTCGTGCTGCCGCCGGACGGCTCGTCCCCCAGCGCCGGTGGCAGGCGACAGCGGGTGGGACCGGGCCAGCCTCCTAGCCGGCCTGCAGCCGTGGTTGGCCTCGTCTTGCGGCGGATCTTCTCGTTGCGTGCGCGCTTGGACATGGTCTACTGCCGGGTGACAAAAAAACCCTGATACAACGTCAACGGCGGCTGCTGCGCACGCGGGAGGGCGCGGTGATGGTCCGGACCCGGATCCTGCGTCGGGGCAGCGTGCCGGACAGTGACGTGGCAAGCGCGGCCCCGACAAGCAGGCTGAGACGCAGCACGTCGCTGCCGCCGTCCCAGCCGATTTCCGCGTGGCGGTGGACGGCGAAGCCGTCGAAGAACAGCCAGCAGGCGAGCGCGATCAGCGGCGCCGCCATCGCGCGCGAGACGGCGCCGAGCACGGCAGCGAGCGCCGTGTACGTCCCGAGGGCGAACCACCCGCCGTCCAACTCTCCCTCTCCGATCCAGTCGAGGGCCGGCACAAGGACGCCGCCACCAACCAGAGCGAGTGCGGTAGAAATACCGACACTCACCCGGGGCGCCACCGGATAGTACCGGCGGCCGCCAGGGCGCTTGCGGTAGAGCCTCACCGGCGGCCTCCTCGGACGTCTTGAACCGGCTGTCTGTAGCAGACACCGGGCGGCTCGTGCGATCGGCAGTGCCACCCCGGCAAGTCGGCGCAACCGAGTCACCGGAACTTCGGCGCCCGTCGCCGACGCCCAGTCAAGTTCATCGAACAGGCGGCTGGCGACCAGCCTTGACGCACTTCATACGCATCCATACGCGTTCTTGACAGGTGCCCGGGGACAGCCGACAGGCGTGCTGCCACGGGCCACGCCGAGCATGGCCAGAATGGCCACAGCCGCTCACCGGCGGCCCGATGGTGTTTCCCGACAGCTCGTGCAGGCGCCTCTTCGTCGCGATCAACCCAGGTGGGCCGACCCGGTCGGCATGTTCCGGCCGGGTGGCGGGCTCAGCCGTGCAGGGCTTGGAACGCCTGGTCCACCAGGGCGGGCAGGTCTTCGGCGCCCTGGCTGTCCACCCAGACGGTCAGGGCGGTGGTCAGCGCGGCCAGTGCGGCGGCGGCGAGAACACGCGTGCGCAGGGTTCCGGCTTCCGGCTGGCGGGCGGCGAGTGCTTGGGCGAACAGCCGCTCGGTGGCGTACTGGTTCTCCCAGACCCTGGCGCGGAGAGCCGGTGTCCTGAGGACGAGCCTGGTGCGGATCAGGAGCGCTTCCTTGTCGTCGGCGTAGATCCTCTCCAGCCCCTGCGCCAGCGCCCGGTGCAGGGCGGTGAGCGCATCCTCGTCCGGGGGACGCTGTTCGATGAGCTGGATGATCATCGGGTCGTAGTCGTCGGTTTCGACGACGGCTTCCTTGGTGGGGAAGTGCCGGAAGAACGTCATGTGGGACACCCCGGCGGCGGCGGCGATCTCCTCGACGGTGGTGTTCTCGTATCCCTGGCTCAGGAAGAGCCTGAGGGCCTGTTCCTGGATGGTGCGGCGGGTCTGGGCCTTCTTGCGGGCGCGCAGGCCCGACGGCGGGGTCGGGGACGCCTTCATGGCCGTGATGCCTCTCGCGGGATGTGGTCGGGGTTCACCAGGTGCGGCCGTTGCCGAGCATCCGGGTCAGCCACCGGTCCAGCATGGCAGGGGAGGTGCCCGCCCATGCCAGATGGCCGTCGGGCCGCACCAGCAGCACCTTTTCCCCGTGGGTGGCTGAGGCCAGTGCAGTCGTGTGCTCTTCTCCCAGGTGGCGATGGACGACGGCCTCGACATCCGTCCGTGTGGCCGGTGCCAGCAGGGCCCATCGCCATCCGAGTTCGGCGTGCAGGCGGGTTGTGGTGCCGTCCCGTCGTGCGCACTCCAGGTCGGGGACGCGGTCACCGGTGTGCGGGTCCGGGGCCGGCAGGGCGGGAAGCGGCCGGCCGGCCAGCGGGCCGCGGCGGTAGCTGACCTTCAGCTGCGAGGACTTCTCCCAGATCAGCCGCTGGACGAGCGGCCGGTTCATCAGCGGCACGAACACGTGGTCGCGCACTGCCCGGGCCAGCGGGCTCCGGCCGACGACCATGCGGGTCATGGCGCTGGTGGACTCCAGGACTTCCTGCGCGACGGGTCGCCGCTCGGCCTGGTAGGTGTCCAGCAGCGCCTGATGGGCGCGGCCGGTGGCGACGAGGGCGAGCTTCCAGGCCAGATTCTCGGCGTCGCCCAGGCCGGTGTTCAGGCCCTGCCCCCCGAACGGGCTGTGGATGTGCGCGGCGTCCCCACCGAGCAGGATGCGCCCGTTCCGGTAGGTGGACGCCAGGCGGCGGTGGATGCGGAACGCGGAAGTCCACAGTGCCTCTCGCACCGCAGCAGCCAGACCTGCTTCGTCCCGCAACACCCCGGTCAGTGCGGTCAGCACGGCGTCGGTATCGAGATCCTCGGCGGTGTCCGCAGGCGCCGGGGCCATCAGCCGCCACAGGTCCGTGCCGGGCAGGGGAAAGACACCGACCATCCGGTCGACGTGCAGCCACACCGACACCGCGTCCCGGGGCAGCGGCAGGTCGGCCCTCACGTCCGCGAGCAGGAAACGCTCGATGACGGCCACGCCGGGGAAGTCGATGCCCGCCGTCCTGCGCACCCGGCTGTGCGCGCCGTCGCACCCCACCAGCCAGTCGGCCCGCAGCTGGCCGCCGGTGAGACGGACAGTCACACCCCCGGCGTCCTGGTCGGCGGCCAGCAGTTCCTGACCCCACTCGACCTCGCCTCCCAGCTCGGCGAGCCGGTGCCGGAGACGGGCCTCCACCTCGGCCTGCGACATGAGCAGCCCGGGCCGGGTCACCAGCTTGGTGCGCTGGCCGACCTTCAACCGGGCCACCGGCTCACCCCCGACATGGGTGATCACCTGCCGGACGGGCACCGACCGCTGCGGGAGGTCACCGAGGGCGCCGAGCCGGTCCAGGACTTCCGAGCCGCGCGGCTGCAGTCCCAGCGCCCGCGAGGTCGTCGCGGGTCCCGGGGCTCTGTCCACCACGCGGACCGGTATCCCGCCGGCCCGCAACCCGCACGCCAGGGCGAGCCCGGTGGGGCCGGCCCCCGCAACCACCACGGTCGACATGCCCGCACCACCTTTACGTTATTCACTAACTTTTGTTAGACGCTAACTCCAGTATGGCCGTGACGTCAACGCCCCCTCCCGCAGCCATCCGCTCCGTGTCCGTCGACCGGACACCCAGGGCCCGGTCCTACCGGCCCGGGTTCTACGGCTTCGCCTTCTCGTCCGCGACCGGGCATCGCCGAGGCCCTCTCCCGAGGCAAGCCCGGGGACAATCCCCGGCCTGGCGGTGGGTGTGGATGTCCGGGACGGTGCCGGCCCGGCGGCGTCAGTGGCCGTGGTGCCGTCCGTGGTCGCGGGCGAAGGCGTCGAAGATCTCTCGCGTGGTTCCCCCGGTACGCAGGAAACGCTGGTCGAGGATGATCGCGAGATCCTCCAGCGCTGCGCGGAACGCGGCGGCCGCCGGCCGGACATCGGGGTGGCGGGCCCGTACCGCGCGCTCGGCCAGGTCCTGGGCGTACGCGATGTGGCGTGCCAGGGACGTCCGGTCGTCGCCGTCGTAGAAGTAGTAGGACTCGGCGTACTGCATGAGGTCGACGGAGATCACCGCGGTCTCGGCGGCCAGGGCCTCGAGGATCGCCGCGTCCGCGTCCGCGTCCGCGTCGACCCGTGCCGCGGTGGGGTACGTACGCGAGAGGTGGGACAGGCGCAGTGCCAGTGCGCGGCGGCGGGCCAGTGCGGGGTAGATGCCGAGGGTCCACGAGACGGTTGCGGTCAGGAGGGCGAATCCCACGAGGGCCTCCAGCGGAGTGAGGATGCGCAGCCAGCCCTCGGCGGGCGCGATGTCGCCGAGGCCGAGGGTGGTGAGGTGGACCAGGGAGAGGTAGAGCGCGTCCACGAATTCGGCGTGTTCGGCGGGCCGCAGGCCTGCGGCGTAGGTGAACGCGTCGGGCATGTGCGGCCAGTAGATCAATGCCCAGCCCAGGACCACGGCCAGAGCCCAGATCCCGACCACGGCCACCATGGCGAGCGGTCCGGCGAGTCCGGCGGATCGGCGCCGTCCCGGCAGAGCGCCGGACAGCCGCCACAGGCTGGCCATCACCAGCCTGCTGAGGCCGCCGTGCCGGGTGGGGTGCCACAGCGTGTGGAACACGTCCCGCAGGGCCGCGAGCACCAGGACCGCACCCGCGACGTTGAGCAGCCAGCGCATCTGTCTCCCCGTTCCCTCCACCCGGACGTTCCCAGGTTTCCGGATGTGACGGCCGAGTGGTCACAGGCGATCCGACGGGCGTGTCCGCAGCGCCGTGGTGCGGGGGCGTCTGAAGCCCGTGCCCGGGTACGGACCGGGGTGGGCGGCCGCGCCGGCGACGGTCCGGGCGCCGGGAGCGCCGAGGTCCTGCTGACCGTGTGATATTGAGGAATGCCCGGGCGCGACCGTGGTGCGGGACTGTGACGTGGAGGCGAAGAGGCGGGCCGCCCGCACGCGCGGGATTCGGACGAGGGGCGGTGCACACGGTGGGACGGCGGTGGTGGTCGGCGCTCGGCGCGCATCCGGCCAGGGCGGTGTCCGTGGCCTTCGCGACGGCCATCGCAGCGGGTGCGCTGCTGCTGATGCTGCCGGTGGCCAGTGAGAGCGGCCAGGCCGCGGACCCGTTGACCGCGCTGTTCACGTCGACCTCGGCGGTGTGCGTGACCGGCTTGGTGGTGGTGGACACCGGCACGTACTGGAGCGGCTTCGGCGAGGCCGTGATCATGGTGCTGATCCAGGTCGGCGGCTTCGGCATCATGACGCTGGCCTCGCTGCTCGGCCTGCTGGTCTCCGGGCGGCTGCGGCTGCGCCTCCAGCTGACGGCGGTGGCGGAGACGAAGAGTCTCGGCATCGGCAATGTCCGCCGGGTGCTGCTCGGCGTCGCGGCGACCACGCTCGCGGTGGAGTTCGTGATCGGTACCGTGCTGGCGCTGCGTTTCGCCCTCGGCTACGACCAGCCGGCGTGGCAGGCGGTCTACCACGGCTACTTCCATGCGGTGTCGGCGTTCAACAACGCCGGCTTCGGCCTGCGGGTCGACAATCTGGTCGGCTTCACCGAGGACCCGTGGGTGCTGCTGCCGATCTCCGCCGCGGTGATCCTGGGCGGTATCGGCTTCCCCGTGCTGTTGGAGCTGATGCGCGGCCGCCGCCCCGCGGGCCGCCGACTGCGCAAGCCCTGGTCGCTGCACACCCGGCTGACCGTCATCACCACCGCGGTCCTGCTCGCTGCCGGCAGCGCACTGACCTGGCTGCTGGAGTGGACCAACCCCGGCACCCTCGGCCCGATGGGCTTCGGCGAGAAGATCCTCAACGGCTTCTTCCACTCCGCCATGACCCGCACGGCCGGATTCAACAGCCTCAGCATCGGCGAACTGGAGCCGTCCACCCTTCTGGCCACCTGCGTGCTGATGTTCATCGGCGGCGGCAGTGCCGGCACCGCCGGTGGCATCAAGGTCACCACCTTCGCCGTCCTGGCGGTCGCCATCCTCGCCGAGGTCCGCGGCGACCCGGCCGTCAACGTGCTCGGCCGGCGGGTGGCCGCCTCCGCGCTGCGCCAGGCACTGACCGTCGCCCTTCTCGGCGTCGGCCTGGTCATGGTCTCCACCCTGGCGCTGCTGACCCTGGTCGAGGCCCCGATGGAGGCAGTGCTGTTCGAGGCTGTCTCCGCCTTCGCCACCGTCGGCCTGTCCACCGGCATCACACCGGACCTGCCCGCTGTCGGACAGTTGATCCTCATCGCCCTGATGTTCGTCGGCCGGCTGGGGCCGGTCACCCTTGCCTCCGCCCTCGCCCTGCGAGAGCGCGCCCGCCTGTACCAGCTGCCCGAGGAGAGACCCGTCATTGGCTAGCAGTAACCGACCCAAGCTGCGTGGCCGGCGCCGGACCCTTCCCGGTGTACCGCGCCAGCCCGAGCACGGTCGTGTCGCCGTGCTCGGGCTGGGCCGATTCGGCAGCTCGCTCGCCCGCGAGCTGATGCGCCGGGGCTGGGACGTCCTCGGCATCGACTCCGACCCGCGCCGCGTGCAGAAGCTCACCGACGACCTCACCCACACCGTGCTCGCCGACTGCACCGACCCCGATGCCCTCGCCCAACTCGGCGTCAACGAGTTCTCCCGCGCCGTGGTCGGCATCGGAACCGACCTCGAGGCCAGCATTCTGGCCACTTCCAACCTCGCCGACGCCGGTGTGCCCAAGATCTGGGCCAAGGCCGTCAGCCGCCAGCACGGCCAGATCCTGCAGCGGGTCGGCGCCCACCACGTCGTCCTGCCGGAGCACGAGATGGGGGAGCGCGTCGCCCACCTGGTCACCGGCCGCATGCTCGACTTCATCGAGTTCGACGACGACTACGCCCTCATCAAGACCGTCGCCCCCGCCGTCGCCACCGGCCTCCCCCTCGGGCAGTCCCAGGTCCGCACCCGTTACGGGGTGACCGTGGTCGGCATCAAGCGCCCCGGCCAGGGCTTCACGCACGCCACCGCCGAGACCGTCGTCGAAGCCGGGGACATCATCATCGTCACCGGTCTCACCCAGGCCGTCGAAAGCTTCGCCGAACTTTCGTCGGAGTCCGGATGAAACACGTTCACGCGTCCCGAACCGCCACCAACCCACCTGGGGCGGGTGACGGGCCGACCGTTGCGGCCGCCCGAGCCGGTACACCGTAGGCCGCCGACTTCCCGTCGGCTGCCTCGGCCGTTCGTTCAGGGCTGCACAACCGTGCCGGCCATCACCCGTGCTCCCGACCGGATTTCCTGCGGCGATCCCGTAGCTCCGGACGGTAGACGGGTGGCCCGGCGAGTTGAGGAACAGGCCGCGGGTCTCAGGGCCGTCGCCTTGGCCGGGCGCCGTTGTTCACACCTCGATGACGGCCCCGAGGCGGTTTCCCCCGGAACCCGGTGTTCACGTCACCATTGTGATCCGGTAACTCTTCGCCACAAACCCCGGCCTTCAGGCCGGGGACAAGGCGATCCCTGGTCCGGAGCCGCGAAGCGGCGCAGGTCGCTGCGTTGTCAGTGAGCTGCTCTATGTTGGTGGCGGCAACCGAAGGGGGTGTTCCGCGGTGCTGTCCGGCCGCCGGTATCGGCTTGAACTCGACTCGGCGCAGGCCGAGTTATGCGAAAGATTCGGCAGCATCTGCCGCGCTGTATGGAACATTGCTCTTGAGCAGCGCCGGGAGTACCGGCGGCGCGGGGCGTGGATGAACTACGTGCCGCAGGCCGCCGAGCTGGCGGAGGCGAAGCGGGAGTTCCCGTGGCTGGCCGAGGCCCCGTCGCACGTGTTGCAACAGACCCTGCGCGACCTGGACAAGGCATGCCGGACGCATGGCACGTTCAAGGTCCGGTGGCGATCGAAGGCGCGGTGGTCTCCGTCGTTCCGGTTCCCGGCGGGAGACCTGATCGTCGTGGAGCGGGTCGGCCGCAAGTGGGGACGGGTGAAGCTGCCGAAGCTCGGCTGGGTCCGTTTCCGGTGGTCGCGCCCGCTCGACGGCGCTGTCCGCTCGGCGAGCGTCACCCGGCAGGGGCGACACTGGTTCGTGTCGTTCCTGGTGGAGGACGGCAAGAAGACCCCCGAGTGTCACGCCATGCCGAACACGGCGGTCGGTGTCGACCGTGGCGTGAAGGTCGCTGCGACCACCAGCGAGGGAGTTTTCCACGACCGGCCCTACGCCACCGTGGGCGAGACGGCCCGGCTGCGCCGCCTGCAGCAGCAGCTCGCCCGGTGCAAGCGCGGCAGCAACCGGCGCAGGGCTGTGCTGGCGAAGATCAACGCCATCACCGGTCGCGTCCGCGACCGCCGCGCGGACTTCTGCGCGCAGACCGCCCACATCCTGGCCACCCGCCATGCGGTGGTGGTGCTGGAAGACCTCCGCACGAAGAACATGACCGCTTCGGCGGCCGGCACCATCGAGCGGCCCGGCCGCAACGTCCGTGCCAAGGCCGGACTCAACCGTGCCGTCCTGGACAAGGGATGGCACATGCTCGAACTCGCGCTCCGCAACGCGGCGCGCACCACCGGCACGACGATCGTGCTGGTCGACCCGGCGTACACGTCGCAGACCTGCCACGCCTGCACGCATGTGGACCCGAAGAACCGCGAGAGCCAAGCGGTCTTCGCGTGCACCGCCTGCGGGCACAAGGATCACGCCGACGTGAACGCCGCGAAGAACATCCTCAACGCCGCAGGGCATGCGGTGTCAGGGCGTGGAGACCTCGGGGTTGCCCGGTCTGTGAAGCGTCAACCACCGGCAACGCGCACACGCACGGGGCGAAGTCTCCGCGCGGCACGCGCGGCCGGAATCCCCGCGCTTTAGCTCGGGGAGGAAGTCAAGAAGTGTTGCATGAGGCGGGCAGAGGTTACGGTGCCGAGAAGCGTCACCCGAGTGCCGTCGCGTTCGATGACGGCGACAAGGGGACTGCGGGCGCGGGCCATCAGGGCCGCTATCTCCATGGGGTGCGCGTCGGGCCCGAGTACGGGCACCGGGTGCAGGTGGCACGGCACCCATTCGGCCACGGAGAGCGCGACGAGGCGTTCGGCGAGTTCGCCGTCGTGCCGCTCGCCTGCGACGCCGGCGAGCAGCCGGTCTTCGGCGATGTAGTCGGGGACGAGCTGCCGGATGAGCTGGTATCCGGGCACGATGGCGTTCGGTCGGCCGTCGGAGTCGAGGACCAGCACGGCGGGCAGTGACTGTTCGGCCAGCATGCGGGCCGCGTCGGCAGCGTTGTCGTCCGTGGTCGCGAAGGGGTGGGGCTCGGCGAGATCCCGTGCGCGCATGGCCGGGCCTCCTTCAGTCTTCGCCCCCGGCGCGACCGCGCCCGGGGCCGGTCAGTTGGTGGACGTCGGGGACGCCGTCGGCGTCGTCATCGCGTATCTCGGCCTCCCACAGACCGCGGTAGATCCCGTTGCGACGCCTGATCAGGACGGCGGCCAGGGCTGCGGCGATCAGCGAGCCGAGCAGGACGGCGGCCTTGATGTGCTCGGCCCGGGCCGGGTCGGGGAAGGCGAGCTCGCCGATCAGCAGGGCCACGGTGAAGCCGATCCCGGCCAGTACCGCCAGGGCGAACACGTCCGCCCAGGCCAGGTCGGGGTTGAGTCGGGCTCGGGTGAACCGTGCCGCCAGGTAGGTGCCGGCGAAGATCCCCGCCGCTTTGCCCACCACGAGCCCCAGCACCACCGCCAACGGCTCCGGGCGGGTGAACACCTCGCCCACCGCAGCGGCCGAGACACCCACTCCGGCGGCGAACAGGGCGAACAGCGGCACCGCCACACCGGCCGAGACGGGCCGCAGCAGATGCTCGGTCCGCTCCCCGGGAGACATGTCCTCACCCTCGTCGCCGGTGGCGCGCAGGATCAGGCCCATCGCCACGCCGGCCACCGTGGCGTGCACCCCGCCGTTGTACATCAGTGCCCAGATCGCCACCCCGAGCGGCACGTACCACCACCAGCCGCGCACTCTGAACCGCTGGAGCAGGTGGAAGAGGAACAGCCCGACCAGTGCCCCGGCGAGTGCGACCGGATTCAGGTCGGCGGTGAAGAAGATCGCGATGATCAGGATCGCGCCCAGGTCGTCGACCACCGCCAGGGTCAGCAGGAACGCCCGCAGGGCCGAGGGCAGGTGGGTGGAGAGTACCGCGAGGACGGCGAGCGCGAAGGCGATGTCGGTGGCCATGGGCACCGCCCAGCCCTGCGGACTGCCGCCGCCGAGCGCGGTGGTGGCCAGGTAGAGAGCAGCCGGCACCGCCATGCCGCAGACGGCGGCGACGACGGGCAGAACCGCAGTGCGCGGGGCTCTCAGCTCGCCGACGACCAGCTCGCGCTTCAGCTCGATCCCGGCGACCAGGAAGAAGACGGCCAGCAGGCCCTCCGCGGTCCAGTGACCCACCGACAGATCCAGGCCGAGCACGGGTATCCCGAGGTGGAAATCGCGTACGCCCTCGTACGCTGTGCTCCACGGGGTGTTCGCCCACACCAGCGCCACCACGGCCGCCGCCAGCAGCACCAGTCCACCGACCGTCTCCGTGCGCAGAGCCCGGGCCACCTGCACCCGCTCCGGCCACGGCAGCAAGCCCAGGAAGACGGATCGCTCACGACGGTCGGCACGCATCCGGGACCTCCGGGACATCGACACGCGGGCACAGGGCCCCTTCGACGCCGACCAGACTTCCCGGCGCACCCCACTTCTCTTGACTATCTCTTTACACAATACCTGCTGCATCGCCCGCCGGCGTGGCCGGGCCCGTTGCCCTCCCGGCTTCCGTCCTCGCCCAAGGCCCAACGGCCTTGCGGGTCATCCTTCTTGGCACCGTGCGGGGACCGTCATGTACGTCCGGCCCGGGCCTGCCCGTCGGGGTTCATGAGGCCTTGCCGCGCCGGCGGCCGGGCTGGTCGTGGTCGCCGCTACCGCCCTCAGGAGGACCGGTGGCGCGAGGCAGGGGCGCGCTTCCCGCGGCGGCGCAGCCACCAGCGGAGGCCGGGCAGGACGGCGGCCCAGGTGAGGAGCACGACGGGTGGGCCGCCCCAGGTGGCGCCCAGGAAGCCGGCAGGGAGCACCCAGGCGGCAGCGGCCATGGCGGCTTTGCCCCGGTAGGCCAGGACGGGCGGCAGTCCGGTGCCGATCGGGCGTGGTCGGCGGCACAGGACGGCGGCGTGCAGGGTGTACGAGCCCAGGGTGAGCAGGATCAGGGAGAGACCGGTGACCAGTTCGGGTTCGTCGACGGGGGTGTCGGTGCTGTGCTGGGCGGTCCCGGCGCGGCTGGCCGTAACGGTGTAGGAGCGCCATTGGGTGAGCGTCACCTCGTCACCTGGCCGGAGGTGTTGAAGCAGCGGGGTGGGGCTCTGGAAGTCGATCTCGGCGGGTACCGGCGGTGGTCCTTGGAGACGGAGGGTGTACTGCTGCTGTTTGGGGCGGGTGTCGACCACGGTGCCGCGGACCCGGGCGTGCAGGGTGTGCAGGCAGTCGGCCTGGGGCGCGGCGTCGGCGGGGCAGGGCCGGGCGGCGCGGAAGGCGCGCTCCCGAGCGAGGGTTTCCGGTAGGAAGCCGGCGGTGAGGACGCTGCCGCCGAGCATGGCCAGGCCCAGCAGAGCAGCGCCGAGGGTCCAGGTGTGGTGCCACCACTGACGCAGCCGAGTGCCCGCGGACCGAGGCAGGGTCTCGTGATGCACAGGAGGTCCTTTCGAACGGGGAGGCGGGCGTGCGTTCCCGCTGGATGTCTTCGGCCGCAGGTCTTGTGCGGTCATTCGTCCGGTCCGCGCACGGGGCCGGGCACGGGGGGCTGCTGGGTCGTCCAGGAGAACACCGCGGCACCGACGGGGGTGCCCACCAGGAAGCCGATGAGGTGGCCCAGCTCCTCCGCGTCATACCGGCCGGGAAGAAGCAGCTCTGTCACTGTGCTTGTGAGCACGCCGCTTGCCACCAGCACGGCCAGGGCGAGGACGGCAGCCGGCCTGCGCCGCGGCGGGGCCGCTCGGTAAAGCTCGGCGCTCGGGTGGCCGCCGAACATCACGGTCGTCATGGCGGCCGGGGTATATCCGGGCCACAGCCCGAAGGGCCACGCTGCCAGGGCGATCACGGCCCACAGGGAAAGTGCGATGCCCTGCAGGATGATCGTGGACAGCACCAGGCTTCCGGTGCTGTGATCTTTCGGGCTGCCCGCTTCCCTCATGGTCACCGCGGGGCGGGAATGGTGTCGCCGGTCGTTGCGCATACGGCTTCGCTTTCGACTGGAGTAGGCGGGATCTGGGGCTGATGAGGGAGCCGGCCCTGTGGGAAGGCATGGGCGCGCCAGCGGTCCGGGAGAACGGCTCGGGCCGCCATCACGAGTCCGATGCCCAGGGGGAATCCGACGCCGAAGACCGTCAGGTCCTCCAGCCATCCCAGGTCGTGGTCTTCGGCCCACGGACGGAGGAAGGCCGCGCCGAGGGCGGTAATGAAGAGGCCGAGGCTGGCAAGGGCATAGCGGGGTCGGGTGGGCATCGGGCAGCTCCGGGAAGGGCTGGCAGGACAGGCCGGTGAACCTGCCGGTGAGGGTTGCAGGGATGCGGGTCGGGGATGGGCGGTGGATGCTCCGGACGTGGTGCCACTGCGGTGTGCTCGCGGTCCGGCGCGGGGCGATGCTGTAGATGGAGGGGTCTTCCCGAAGATCGTGGCAAGCCCGTCATGCTCTGACGTTGAGTTCGCGGTCCTTGTGCGGGGCAGATGGGCATCAGGGGGTCGGGTACGCGGCGGATCGGCTGGTGAGGCGGGCCAGGCGGCGGGCCGGGGCGGGCAGGCTCACCCGTTCGGCCTGCAGCAGGCGGGTGGCGGGGGCCTGGTTTGCGGGGCCGAGGGCCGCCTGGGCACACAGCAGCCCCGGCAGGTCGATGTCGCACAGCAGTTGTACGGCCTCGGTGTCCAAGTGGTAGGCGCGGCGCCGTTCCCGTACGGCGGAGAGCCCCTGGTACACGACGCTTGCCGGGCCTGCCAGGCTCAGCGCGGCACGGGCCGAGGACTGCGCCGGAGCGGGAAGCAGATGAAGGTCGAACAGGTCGCCGGCCACCACGACGGCGCCTGCGACGAACAGCAGGGCCACGATCAGGACGCCGGCGATGTTCGTCCAATGGTGCGCCGGCTTGCGCGGCCGGGCGGCTCGGATCGCTGCGATCTCCCGGGCGAGCAGGAAGCCCTGGGTGTGGGTGTCGGCGGTCGGCACGCCCTGACGCACGAACAACCGCCAGGTGCCATCGGCGGCGCGGTGGGCGCGAACGGGCTGCGGCCGGCCGGGCCCGACGGGGGCGATGGCCGGGACCGGTATTCCGGCAGCGTGGGCACAGGCGTGCACCAGATGCCCGGTGGGAGGTGTCATTGCGGCTGTCCGTCCGGAAGGTGGAGGCCCCGACGGGCGGTGGAGAGGTGGGGCCTGACCGGACCGTGTATGGGCAGACCGTGCGTGACCGTCCCGGAGTGCGCCCTTGTGGGCCACGGCACGGTCAAGCCAGGGCGAAGTAGCGGATCCACAGGTAGAGGGCGGAGATGGCGATGGTGACGGCGGTGACGGGGATGCCGTAGCGGGTGAAGGTCCAGAAGGAGATGGGTTGGCGGTTGCGTTCGGCGATGCCGAGGACGACGACGTTGGCGGAGGCGCCGATCGCGGTGGCGTTGCCGCCGAGGTCGGCGCCGAGCGCGAGGGCCCACCACAGGACCTGGCCGTGGGGTTCGCCGACGGTATGGACGAGGTCGGCGGTGATGGGGGCCATGGTGGCGACGTAGGGGATGTTGTCGACGATCGCCGACAGCACGGTGGAAGCGCCGAGCATGGTCATGGTGGCGGCGAGCGGGTTGCCGCCGGTGGCGTCGGCGAGCGCCTGGGAGACGGTTTCGATGACACCGGTCTCGATGAGGGCGCCGACCATGACGAACAGGCCGGCGAAGAAGGCGAGGGTGGGCCATTCGACGTCGGCGAGGGCGTCCTTGGCCTCGACCTTGGAGACGGCGACGAGCAGGCCGGCGCCGAGCAGGGCGACCACGGACGGGGCGTAGTGCACGACGGGGTGGAGGACGAACCCGGCGACGACCAGGGCGAGGACGGCGAGGCCTTGGGCGAGCAGGCGCGGGTCGCGGATCGCCTCGCGTTCGTCGAGGGCCATGACCTCGGCCGCGCGGTCCTCGTCGTAGCGGAAGGCGTCGCGGAACAGGAACCGGCACATCGCCAGCAGCACGACGGTCAGCAGGGCTGCGAGCGGGGCGAGGTGGACCAGGAAGTCGTTGAAGGTGAGGCCGGCGCGGCTGGCGATGATGATGTTCGGCGGGTCGCCGACGAGGGTGGCGGTGCCGCCGATGTTGGAGGCGAACACCTCGGCGATCAGGAACGGGGCGGCCTTGAGCGCGAGCCGGTCGCAGACCAGCAGGGTGACCGGGGCGACCAGCAGCACGGTGGTGACGTTGTCGAGCAGGGCGGAGGCGACCGCGGTGATGACCACCAGCATCGCCATCACCCGGAACGGCTTCGCGCGGGCCCGTTTGACGGACCAGATTGCCAGGTACTCGAAGACGCCGGTGCGGCGGAGCACGCCGACGATCATCATCATGCCGAGCAGCAGGAAGACGACGTTCCAGTCGATGCCGGTGTCGGTGGAGAAGAACGCGGCCTCGTCGTCGGTCGCGCCGATGGCCAGCATGAGGGCGGCGCCGCCGAGGGCGGCGGCGACCCGATGGACCCACTCGGTGACGATCAGGACGTAGACGGCGGCGAAGACCGCCAGGGCCGCCCAGGCCTGCCAGTTGCTCATCGGGCGGCCTCCAGCAGGTGCTGGAGGAGGTTGGCAGCAGTGATTGCGCCGAGCAGGCGGGGTGTGCCCGCCGTACGGCGGTCGCGGGGGCGTTCCAGGACGGCGACCAGCGGGGTGCGGCTGCTCGCCATCAGGGCGGCGACCTCGACGGTGGTGTCGTCCGCATCGGCGAGAACCGGGAGCGGGACGTCCTTGGGCAGGCACTCGCGCACCCGCAGGCCCTCCAGTGCCGCGCACATCCGGTCGGCGTGCGCCTCGTCGATCACCGCCGCCAGCGACGGGTCCTCCAGTACGTAGCCCGGGACGAGCAGGCGCACCAGTTGCGAGGCGGGCAGTACGGCCTTCGGCAGGCCGTCGCCGTCGACGACCAGCACCCCGGGCAGGCGGCGCTCGGCCAGCAGCCGGGCCGCATCCAGAGCCTGGTCGTCCAGGGCGATGGTCGGGTAGGGCTCTGCGAGGTCGCGGGCACGCAACGGAGGTCTCCTCGGTCGTGGGGAAGGGGCGGCTCGCCGGGCTTTGTCGGACGACCGGCAAGGTTGGTGGTTCAGTTGTCGGCGAGGGCTGCGGGAGTGCCGACCGGCGGGACCGCAGCACGGTCGGCGTCTGCTCCGTCGCAAACCGGCGCGGGAACGTTCCCGGCGGTGGCGGCGGCCGGCTCGTCGATGTGGAAGAGGCGGGCGACGGGCACGTCCGAGCTGGAGTGCACCACGATCGAGACGGCGATGCACACCGCGATCAGGGTGTACGCCTGCTCGCCCTGCGGGATGCCGGCCTGCAGCACCAGCAGCCCGTATACCACGGACGCGAAGCCCTTCGGGCCGAACCACGCGGCGACCAGCTGCTCGCGCCGGTCGATCCGGGAGCGCACCAGGGACAGCAACAGGGAAGCGGGCCGGATCAGGACGATCGCCAGCACCACCGCCGCGTACCCGCCGACGGACAGGTCACCGAACAGCTGCGGGGTGAGCAGCGCGCCGAAGACCAGCAGCGCGGCGAACTTGGCGAGTTCCGCGAGCGCCTCGCCGAGCGGCTCGAAGGCCCGCTTCGGCTCGGGGGCGACCGCGGCCAGGACGGCGCCGGCGGAGAACGCCGCCAGGTAGGGGTTGGCACCGGTGAGGTGGCAGGCGGCGTACAGGACGGTCCCGGCGGCGAGCGGCAGCAGCGGCTGCAGCTTCGCCTCCGCGCCCAGACCCGGCAGCCGCAGCAGCAGGTTCAGGAGCAGCGGGACGGCCAGGCCCAGCAGCAGGCCGCCGGCCAGCTCGGCACCGATCACCGGGAGGGAGGACTCGGTGCCGGCGGCGGTCGGCCCGGCGGCGGCGATCAGGACCAGCACGACGGGCAGCGCCAGGCCGTCGTTGAGTCCGGACTCGACGTTCAGCAGCTGCCGCAGCCGGGCCGGAACCTCCTTGCGGCCCACGATCGCCGAGGCGAAGACCGGGTCGGTGGGGGCGAGGACGGCGCCGACGAGGAACGAGGTCGTCCAGTCGAGGCCGACCAGGTAGTGGGTGACCACGGCCATGCCGGCGAACGCCAGCGGCATGCCCAGCCCGAGGGCCCGCGCCGGGTGACGCCAGGCGGCCCGCAGTGCGGGGAAGGCCAGGTGCATGCCGTCGGTGAACAGCACGGTGAACAGGGCGAGGTCGGCCGTGGCGGTCACGATCGGGTCGTGGGCGTCGATGTGGACCAGGCCGAGGAAGCCGTCGCCGGCCAGCGCCCCTGCGGCCAGGAACAGCAGCGACGTGGACAGCACGGTGCGGGCGGCCAGACCCGACAACAGGACCGCGACCAGCAACGAGGCCCCGAAAACAGCAACGAGCACCATGGAAACCCCCGGCGACGAAGAGAAATGTCCCTTGTTCGCCGACCAGGCTTCCCGGCACTCCGCCACCGACTTTATACGACGTTTACGGTCTCTTGACAGTCCCTGGCGGGTCGACCACCGAGGGGGCTTCTCCCCGTACGGACGCACAGGGCAGACTCCGGCGCCGTCTACCGCTACGATCGGCGCAGGTGAGCCGGGAAGTCTGGTCGGCACGTGACCCTCCCCTTCCCAGGAGCCGCCCCGTGCACCAGCACCACCACCCCGCCCGCACCGCCCCGGTGACGGTGCACCGGTGAACCTCCAGTGGATCCTCCTGGCCTCGGCCACCGTCCTGTTCCTGCTTCCGGGCCTCGTCCTGACCGCAGGCCGGGCGCCTCGCCGCCTGCGCCGGCGGCTGGAGCCCGTCCGCGCCCGCGGCTGGTTCCTGCTCGCGTCCTACCTCGCCATGGCGCTCAACGCGATCCCCCGCGCGACCGGCGCCGCACCCGGCATCGTGCTGCTGTGCACCGCGGCAGCCGGCCCCTGCATGCTCGCGGGCCTGATCGTCCTGTTCATTGCCGACAGTCGACGGAAGAAGACCCAGGCCGGGGCCGACCCGAATCCGGCCGCGCGATGAGGACCCGCACCGAGAAGGCCGCGTTCGCTGTCGCGTTCGGCGCCGTCACCCTCACCACGACGTGGATCGGCGTCCGCTACGCCGACGACCGCCGGTTCCAGTACGCCGTGCTGATCGCCATCCCGTTCGCCCTGCGACAGGCCGCCCTGGAGATCCGGATCACCTTGCAGCAACTGTGGCGGCGCTTCAGCCTCGCCGCCCGCCGACGGCCCGTCGTCGTCAAACTCCGCGGCAGCCTGGACGCCCGCACCGCCGACCGTACCGCCCGCTACCTCGACACCGCACTCAAGGCTGCCACCGCCAGCGGCCTGACCATCGACCTCACCCGCGTCATCAACGTCTCCCGCGCCGGCACCGCCCCTCTGATCGCCACCGCCCGCAAAGCCACCCGTGACCACGTGCCCGTCACCGTCCGCGGGGCTGGCCCTGCCGTCCGCCAGGCACTCCACGACGCTGGCCTCGACCACCTCGTCACCCACCTGAGCAACAACATCCAGCCATAAGACGAAAGGCTGGGGCCGGTGTACGGATGAGGGTGGCCGAGAGCACCCCTGCCGTGTCGGTGACTGGGCGATCTCTCGCGTGGTTGACGCACACTCACGCTTCCGGTTCGGTTCACGTCACCGTCGTCGCCGATCGCTGGGGTACCACCGATCTGGTTGCAGGCCTCGGACTGGCCCGGCCGGACCGCCCGTCCCAGGTGGCCGGGCAGGATGCGACCCGGATCGTCGCTCGCAGCTCCTTCCTCATTAACAACTGGCTTGAGGCGGCGATCCTCGCCGTCAACCAGAACGGGTGACCGTCCGCTCTGCGCCATCCGTTTCGGGCAGTGACCGTCCTTTCGGCACCTACCCGGGCAGCCCAATTCGCCGCGCCCTCCGGACGCTGGGAGATGAGGGCTACTCGAAGGTATTTGTGAACCAGTTGCCGCTCGACATTCCTCGAGCACTGCCCACACCTGGGTCTGCTTCCCGGCTGCGTTGCGGTAGCGGATCCTGTACTCGTGGGGGCACCTGGTCCATCGGGATTCCGGGTGCTCGCAGTTCTTGAAGAAGGTACCCATGCCGCGGGTGGTGCCCGTGGCTGCCATGGTCGGTGTGACTCCCGAGTGCATTGCTGACGGTTTGCTGACTCGGGATGGTCGATCAAGCCCCTGAGCTGGGACGAAACGCCAGCCACGTGGTATGTGGTGGAACTTCGTCGGCCGCACCGCCGAGGAGATCGCCGAGGCCCGCGAGGTCTGGCAGGCCGGCACCCGGTTCGGCGAGGTGCACGGCTACGCCGGTGACCGCCTGCAGGCCCCGGAGTTGCCCCCGCTTCGCTGAAACCGCGGAGGCGCGAGCGATGACCTGGGGAAATGGCGTCCGAGGTGCGAGTGGAGGACATCATCGACCGAACTGTTCGAGGCGTCTCTCCCGGCGGGAGCCGAGGGACAGCTCGGCCTGTTCCGTGCGAGCCGGGCCCGGGAACTACTTGATC
This sequence comes from Kitasatospora sp. NPDC051914, assembly GCF_040680995.1. Taxonomy (NCBI): domain Bacteria; kingdom Bacillati; phylum Actinomycetota; class Actinomycetes; order Kitasatosporales; family Streptomycetaceae; genus Kitasatospora; species Kitasatospora sp. NPDC051914. Next base: position 19,224 of record NZ_JBFAXX010000046.1, on the reverse strand, counting down.
TTCGCCTGGCTGTGCCATCTCATGACATTGGTTCCTCGCGGTCAGGCTCGGCGGCGTAGGACGCGAGGCGATCGGCGAGCGCGATGACGAGGTCGCGCAGTTCATCGGGGCGCTCGATGACGAACGGCCGGTCGAGTGAGGCGAGTACCGGAGGCAACCAGTCGAGCCGCTCCGCCCGCAGCTCGACGCGCAGCCAGCGCTCGGTCGCCCGGTCCTCGCCTGCCACGGGCGCGTACTCCTCCAGGTTCGCGATGCTGGCGGGCAGGTGGGCGCGGATCTGCTCGACCGTCCCGTGGATCCGCAGGGTCACCTCGTGCCGGTACTCGGCCGTGGCGAATCCTGACAACACGCGCTGTGCCGGATCGGGACCCACGGGCGCTTCGAATGAGCCGGGCAGGGTCCGCGCGTCTGCGATGCGATCGAGCCGGAAGGTTCGGTCCGCGTCGATCCGGGCGTCCTTGCCCGTGACGTACCACCGGCCCGCATGGGCGACGATCCCGTACGCGTGCAGCGTGCGTTCGCTGCGCCGTCCGTCGCGGTCGGTGTAGCGGATCGAGACCGGTCGGTGGTGGCGCACCGCATCGGCGACGGTGAGCAGGACCTCGGCGTCCGGGGTGTCGAAATCATCGGGCTGATCCGTGAAGGCGAGAGCCTCCATGAGCGTGTCGAGCCGGCGGGCGATGCGCTGGGGCAGCACTCGCCTGATCTTCGCCGATGCCGTCTCGCTCGCCGTGCGCTCCGTCGTCGTCAACCCTGCTCGGCGACCGGCGACCAGGCCGAGCAGCACGGCCAGCGCCTCGTCGTCGCCGAGCATGAGCGGAGGCAAGCGGTACCCGGGGGCGAGCCGGTACCCGCCGTAGCGGCCGCGCACCGATTCCACGGGCACGTCCAGGTCGATCAGCTGGTCCACGTACCGCCGCACGGTGCGCCCTTCGACGCCGAGCCGGTCGGCGAGTTCGGCCACCGTCCGGGTGCCGCCCGACTGCAGCAGCTCCAGGAGTGTCAGCACGCGGCCGGTGGGTCGAGACATGTCCGCAGCCTAACGCGAATACAGGACCGATTCTGTCCACTATTTCTCCTAGCCTGCGACGTGCACGCCTTCAGCACAGCCAAGGAGATCCCCATGGACTTCGTCTCGATCCGCATCATCACCAGCGACGTAGCGCGCCTCGTCGAGTTCTACGAGCGGGCCACAGGGGCGCGGGCGACGTGGGCCACCGAGGACTTCGCCGAACTCAAGACCTCGGGCGCCACCCTCGCGATCGCCGGCACCCGCACCGTCCCGCTGTTCGCCCCGGGCTCTGCCCGCCCGGCGGACAACCACAGCGTGATCACCGAGTTCCTCGTCGACGACGTGGACCGCGTTCACCAGAACCTGACCGGCTTCGTCACCGACTTCGTCACCGAGCCCACCACGATGCCCTGGGGCAACCGGTCGCTGCTGTTCCGCGACCCCGACGGCAACCTCGTCAACTTCTTCACCCCGGTCACCCCGGCGGCCATCGAGAAGTTCGCACGCTGACGCCACGCACAGCCGCTCATGCGGGAGCCCTGAGATCCCGGGGCTCCCGGTGAACGCGGCCGCCGAGTCCAGGAACGCCACCAGAAGGGGACATCGGAACGCACCGCTGACCCCGAAGGACGTCTGCGCTGCGCTTGTGCCTGCGGGTCGACGCCGGACGTCCGAGTCCCGGCCGGGCCTGCCCACCGTCTCGGCGGCCATGGCCCGCTGACTCGAAGGGCTGTGAACCAGGCCGATGCCCGGGGCGCGGTCCGCGGCTGCCTCCGCTTCGTGGCGTGCCGGGCGAAAGCACATGAAGGCGACGAAGCCTGCGAAGACGAACCACTCCGGCGACGGCGTGCACCGGCTGACCGGGCAGGCAGATCCATCGGATTCCCTGTTGGTTCGTCGCCGTGTCACTGACCGACAAGGCCATCGCCCGGATTCGCCGGCCGATCCAGGACGCTGAGCTGCTCCCGGGGACCAAACTGCCCCCCGGAGCAGCTCGCGGCCGAACTCGGGCTCTCGCGGAACCCGATGCGGGAGGCGGTCAAGGCACTCGTCGTCGCCCGGGTCCTGAGATCCGGCGGGGCGACGGCACCCATGTCACCAGCCTGGTGCCGGGCCTGCTGCTGGAGGGCCTCGGCGGCGCGGTCGACCTGCTCCAGGCGACACGGTCCTCGAACTCACCGAGGTGCGCAGGCTCTTCGAGCCGGTCGCGACCGCGCCGGCCGCGACCCGGATCACCGACGCTGACCTCGCCGAGGTGGAACGGCGCCTGGAGGCGATGCGCGCGGCACGGGACGACGTCGAGCTGCTGAACCGGCACGACGCGGCCTTCCACCGGGCGGTCGGCCGCGCCACCGGCAACGAGACCCTGGCCGGCGTGCCGCCGCTGTGGAACCAGTTCCTCAACGGCGCGATCATCATCGTCGGGCTGATCATCTCCCGCTTCGCTTCCGGCGAGAAGCAGGACTGAGACCTCCGCCTAACGTTCCGGCACCCGGTCGGGCCAGAGGAGGAGGACGGGGCAGGGGGCGTGGTCGAGCACGTAGCGGGCGGCGGGGCCGAGGCTGTGCGGTCCGCGGTGGGTGCGGGAGCCGTCGCGGGCGAGGACGAGCAGGTCGGCGCCCTCCGCGGCGGCGACCACCTCCCGTTCGACCCGGCCGTGGGCCACCCGGACCGTGCACGGCCGGGCCAGGCGTTCGGCGGCGGCCCGCAGCAGGTCCTCGCCGGTCGCGGACGCGAGTTCCTCCATCCGGTCGCCGGGATCGCTGCCCCAGCCGGCGCCCGGGTGCCGAGGGCCGGGGTGGCCGCGGCCGAGCAGCCCGGCGAACGCCCCGTGCGCGGCGCCCGGGGCCTCCGCGCCCGCGACGTACAGCAGGACGATCTCCGCGTCCTGCGGGACGCGGGTGCGGGCCGCGTCGACGCAGGCCGGCCAGGTGCCCTCGGTGATCCACACGACGACCGTCACGGTGTCACACTCCGAATGCGTGAAGTGATCCCCACAGTGCCACCACGGCCAGGAGCAGGGAAGCAGGCACGGTCAGCAGACCGAGCCGGGTGAACTCCCCGAGGCCGACCTCGCTGTCGTGCGCGTGGACGATGCGTCGCCACAGCAGGGTCGCGAGCGAGCCCGCGTACGTGAGGTTGGGGCCGATGTTGACCCCGAGCAGCACGGCCAGGACCGCGCCCGGGCCGGCCGGCGCGGTGAGCGGGAGCAGCACGAGGGTGGCCGGCAGGTTGTTGATGACGTTGGCGAGCACGGTGGCCAGCGCGGCGATGCCGAGCAGCGCCGCCAGGCCGTGGCCGGTCGGCACCAGGTCGCCGAGCGCGTCGGAGAGGCCGTTGTCGACGACCGCCCGGACGACCACGCCGAGCGCCAGGACGAACGCGAGGAACGGCACGCTCGCCGACCGCAGGACCGCCCGAGGGGTGGTGCGGTGCCGGGCCAGCGCACGGATGCCGAGCACCAGCGCGCCGGCCAGCGCCGCCCAGGCCGGGTCGATCCCGATGACCGAGGTGAGTACGAAGCCCGCCAGGGTGCCCACGATCGTCAGCAGCGCGAACAGCGGCATCTCCGGTTCCGCCGCGGCACCCTCCGCCGTGGCGCCCGCGTCCAGGTCGGCGGCGAAGAAACGGCGGAAGACCGCGTACTCGACGCCGATCGCCACCACCCAGGGCAGGGCCATCAACGCCGCGAAGCGGGTGAAGCTCAGCCCGCTGGCCGCAAGCGCCAGCAGATTCGTCAGGTTGGAGACCGGCAGCAGGAGGGACGCGGTGTTCGACAGGTGGGTGCAGGCGTAGACGTGCGGCTTCGGACGAGCCCCGAGACGCGCCGCCGTGGCGAACACCACGGGGGTCAGCAGCACCACCGTGGCGTCCAGGCTCAGCACCGCGGTGATCACCGAGGCGGCGGCGAACACCTGCACCAGCAGCCGCTCCGGCCGACCCGCCGACGTACGGGCCATCCACGCCCCGCAGGCCTGGAACAGACCCTCGTCGTCGCACAGTCGGGCGAGGACCAGTACCGCAGCGAGGAAGCCGATCACCGGGCCGAGGCGCGCCACCTCCTCGGCCGCGTGGTCGAGGGAGATCGCGCCGGTGCCGATCACCAGCCCTGCGGCCGGGACCGCGACCACCGCTTCCGGCCAGCCGAACGGGCGCACCACCGCGCAGACCAGCACCACCACCAGCAGGCCGACGGACAGCGCCTCGGCGAACGACGTACTCAGGACCCGATCCCTTCTCGACGTGCAACGATCAGGCCCTCATCGAATCAGACCCGCCCGGTCGGGACGGAATCGCCGCTCGGCGACACGTCGTCCAGAACATTCTGTTAACGCTCACAGAAGCTTCTGTGATCGCAAGGTCTTCTGCGGAAAACCCGCAGCTCACAAGGGTGGTGGCGGCTCGACGGCGATGTTGACGTGGACATTTGGCGCTCGTACGCTCCGGGCGCCGGGTCCATGCGCGCCTCCTGATCGGAGCTCGATGAACGAGCACCGCTTCCGCCGTCCTGTCGGTACCCGATTCGCCGGGCCCTCACCGCGGCCGCCGCGGCCTGCCTCCTCGGGGTCGTGCCCGCGCATGCCGCGCCGACCGCCCCGACCGCGTCCGGCGGGTCGCTCTCGGTGCTGACGTACAACGTGGCCGGGCTGCCCCAGGTGCTGTCCAGTGCCTCCACCGACCGGCAGACGAGCACGACCGCGATCGGTCGGCGGCTCACGCCGTACGACCTGGTGCACGTCCAGGAGGACTTCAACCACCACGCCGCCCTCTACGCCGCCGACTCGCATCCCCACCACACCGCGACCAGCGGCGGCGCGGGCATCGGCAGCGGCCTCAACACCCTCTCCGGACGGGCTTACGGCGACGACGACTTCGAGCGGGTGCGGTGGAACGACTGCCGACTCGCCGTCTGCCCTACCTCGACGCCGCGCAGCGCCGCGAGGTGCTGCGCACCACCGCGCTGCCGTCGGGTTACGTCCTGCTGGACGGCCCGGAGATGTGGGGGCGGCTGAACCTCTTCGCCGCGGCGGACGGTTACGGCGCGTTCGACGAGGACGTGTGCGTCGTCATGAACGCCGCGGACGGCGGCTTCGCGGCGGCCGACGCCTGGCGCCACGACATCGACGGTTGCGGCAGCCTGACCAAGCGGGGCACCGGGGCGCTGGCCCTCAGCGGCACCAACCGCTACGAGGGCGGCACCGTGGTGGCGGAGGGTGTGCTCACCGCCGCCTCGCGCGACGCCCTGGGGCGCGGCGACGTCGAGGTCCGTGGCGGCAGGTTGCACGTGGACGCACCCGTGGGCGGGGCCCGGGTGTGCGGCGACTACCTGCAGTCGGGCACGTCCGAGCTGGAGGTGACGATCCACCACCTGCACGCTTCGGCGCTCGACGTCCGGGGGCGGGTGACCCTGGGACAGGGCGCGCGGCTCTCGGTCCGGCTGGCCGACATCCGCGGGCTCGGACGCGAGGTGCTGGTGCCGGTCATCGGCGGCGGTCCGATCCGTGGTGAGTTCGCGAGCGTGACGGTCGACGCCGAGGGCTACCGGGCCGTCCCGGTCAGCACCGGGGCGGGCCTCTCGCTCCGGCTGACCCGGCGCTGATCGGACGGCGGGTCCGCCGCCCGCCGCCCGCGCGCCGGGTTCCCGGCATCCGTGCGGGGTCGAGCAGGAGATCCGCGCGCTCCTGATCGACCCTGCGGTCCTGGTCAGACGGGCAGGATCTGCCAGTCCTGGTTGGCGCCGCCGGTGATGGGCCACTGGACGACGTTGGCGCCGTCGGCGGTCGAGGCGCCGGACACGTCGGCGCACCAGCCGTTGCGGACGTTGACGAGCCGGTAGTAGCCGCTGGTCGCGGAGGGGACGAGCTGCCACGACTGGTTGTCGCCGGTGTCGGCGGTCCACTGGTCGAGGTTCGCGCCCTGGGCGGAGCTGCCGGGGCTGTCGAGGACCTTGCCGCTCTTGACGTTGGACAGCCGGTAGGAGCCGTCGGAGTTCGGCAGCAGCTTCCACTGCTGGTTGGTGCCACCGGTCCAGGGCCACTGGATGACAACGGCGCCGTCGGCGGTGGAGGCGTCGCTGACGTCCATCACCTTGCCGCTCTTGCGGTTGACCAGCCTGAAGGTGCCCAGGTCCGCGCCGAAGGGCCGGTCGTAGACCTCCAGGTTGCGGATGGACGCCCACACACCGTCCGGCAGCCCGGTGACGGTGACGCGCACGTACCGTGCCCGGGTGCGGAACTGGGCGACCTGGACCTGGCTGGTGGCGGTCGTCGCGGTGAGGTCCGCCAAGGTGGTCCACGCGCTGTTGTCGGTGGAACCCTCGATTTTGTAGCGGTAGTTGGTGTTGTCCAGCTCCCAGGCGATCCGGGTGCCGGTCAGCGAGCGGGTCGAGCCGAGGTCGACCTTCAGCCAGTGGCCGGTGCTCCCGTCGGCCGCGCACCAGCGGGTGGAGGTGGCCCCGTCGACCGCCTTGGCCGCGGTGTTGCCCTTGGAGCTCTCCTCGCTGTCGGAGGTCGCGGTCCTGCCGGTGGCGATGTCTCCGGGCTGCACGCTCCGGTCGAGGACGACGCCGATGACACTGTCCTGGGGGTGCGTGGTGCGGTCGATGCCGGTGACGGTGACCTTGCCGCCGCCGACGCTGAAGGAGAGGTTGGCACCGGAGCGCACGTCGAAGACCCGGGTGACCTGGGCGTCGCCGATCGCCGGGGTGGTGAACGAGGTGCCGCTGTAGCCGGACAGCAGGTGGACGTAGAAGGTGTTGTCCTTGTACGTGAAGCCGTACTGGCCTTCGACCGGGTTCCACGGGCCGCCGCGGGTGCTGTAGATCGACTGGCCGCAGGTGGTCATGAAGGCGCCGATCTGGCGCAGCAGGTTGGCCTGGGCGGTGGGGACCGTACCGTGCCGGTCCGGGCCGACGTTGACCATCACGGTCATGTTCCGCACCCAGCAGTTGACCAGGACGTTCATCGCGTCGCTGTAGCTCATGGTCGGGCCGTTGGTGTAGCCCCACGCGCTGCCGACGGAGAACACCTTCTCGGTCAGCTGGCTCCGGACGGGCCCGCTCGGGACGTACGAGCCCTCCTGGCTCTCGTAGTCGCCCTTCCAGCCGGAGCGCGAGGTGGCGATGATGTCGGGCTGGTGCTTGCGGACCATGCCCATCAAGCCCAGCGGCTTGCCGTTGGCGTCGGTCTCGCCGTACGCGGCGTCCACCTGCCACTGGTTGGCGCTGTCGCGGAACCGGCCGGGCTCCCAGAAGAACGCGCCGTCCGCGTCGCTGCCCTGCTCCGCGATCCAGCCGCCGTCCCACCACAGGTCGTCGATCACGCCGTACTGGGTGACCAGCTCCTTGACGGACTGGTACACCTCGGTCTTCATGATCCGCGCGTTCTCCTTGTGCGCCGGATCGGTGGTGTAACCCCAAGGGTTGGTCGCGCAGTTGGTGCCGTTGACGTCGTAGTAGCCGGGGTAGCGCCAGTCGATCGGCGAGTAGTACAGGCCGACCTTCAGCCCGGCCGCGCGCACCGCCGCGACATAGTCCTTGACGAAGTCGCGGTTGAGCGGTGCCTGACCGGAGGACCAGGCGTTGGGGTGGTTCAGCGGCCACAGCGCGAAGCCGTCGTGGTGCCGGGTGGTGAGCGTCGCGTACTTCGCGCCGAAGTCCTTGGCCAACTGGGCCCAGGCCGCCGGGTTGTAGGCGTCGGCGGTGAACTGCTCGCTGGTCGCGTCGGTGACGTACTTCCGGTAGTTCGCCGGGGTGACCGCGGCGCTGTGCATGTACCACTCGCCCTTGGCCGGGCCCGCGTACGGCCCCCAGTGGATGAACATGCCGAGCTTGGCGTCCATCAGCCACTGGATCTTGGAGTCGGGCTGCTGCTCGAGGCCCAGGTCGGTCTGCGGGATCCGCAGCGGAGGGAGCGGCAGCGGTTCGGCGGCCGCCGCGGCGTAGGCGGGCGTTGTCATGGCGACGGAGCCGATCGTGCCGGCGACCGTCATGGCCGCGATGCCGGCGAGAACCGACCTGCGCGAGATGGAATCTGGCACCGTGAGTCCTTCTGTTCGACGTTGAACAATGGGTGGGGGTGGGACTGGCGGCTGTCAGCCGGGGTCAGGACAGGGTCCAGCTCTCGCTGGCGGCGCTCGAGCTGCCGCCGGTCTCCTGGTCGACGGCCACTCCCTGCGTGGTCGAGCCGCCCGTGCCCAGGGTCAGGCCGTTGGCGACGTTGACCAGCACGTACTTGCTGCCCGTGAGGCTGCCGGTGAGGTCCAGCGCCCACTGCTGGTTGGTGCCTCCGTTGCAGGTCCACTGCTGCAACTGCAGGCCGGTGCTGGTGGAGTAGCCGGGGACGTCCAGGCACAGTCCGCTGTTGACGCCGGTCAGGGTGTAGATGTTGTCCGCCACCCTGGTGAGCGTCCACTTCTGGTTGGCGCCGCCGGTGGACGGCCATTGGATGACCCCGCCTCCGTTGGAGGTGGAGGCGCCGGACACGTCCAGCAGCATCGAACTGGCCGCGTTGGTCAGGGTGTAGGTGCCGGGGGAGGGGATGCCGCTGCCGGCCGACCAGGTGCCCGCGGCCGTGTCGAGGGACCAGTTGGGGTACTGGCCGAGGTTCACCGTCGTCCCCCGGATGGTCAGCGGGAGCCAGATCAGCTGGGAATTGCCGAGGTCGCCGGTGTTCCAGCGGTCGCCCGTGTAGATGTACGTGGTGCCGGAGGAGCCCTGGACGGTGATGATGTTGGCCGTCTGGCTCTGGTAGGTGTTGGTGCCGGGGGCGGCCAGGTCGCGCCAGGCCGACCACGGTCCGCTCAGCGAGGTGGCGGTGGCGTAGACGTTGTCGTTGGGCCACCAGCCCGACAGGTGCGAGCCGAGCATGTAGTAGGTGCCGCCGACCTTCACCATGGCCGGGGACTCGATGCTGCCGCCGCCCAGGAGCGCGACCGAGCTGTCCACCGAGAGGTAGTCGGCGGAGAGCCTGTCGATCCGCAGGCCGCCGTTGTTGCGGTCCTCGGTCAGCAGGTAGCCGGTGCCGTCGCTCTCCTGGAACAGCCCCAGGTCACGGCTGACGTTGCCCAGCGGCCGGAAGCTGCCCCGGTAGTCGTACGGGCCGCAGGGGGTGCTGCTGGTGGCCACACCGGCCTTCGCGTCGGAGTAGTCGGCGTTGTCGATGTGCAGGTACATCACGTACGTATTGGTCGATGCGTTGTAGATGACCTTCGGCCGCTCGACGATCCGGTTCGGCCCCAGATCGCCGCTGCTCTGCTTGGCCAGTGCCACGCCTCGGTAGGTCCAGGTGCCGAGATCGCCGGAGGTGTAGCAGGGGATGTCCTGGAACGAGGTGTTCGCCGACGTCTCGCCGGTCTTGTCCTCGCCGAAGCCGTACCAGGTGCTCCCCACCTTGACGATGCCCAGCCCGTGCAGCTGGAGTGCGTTGCCGTTCTGGTCGGTTCGGGTGGCTCCCAGGGTGAATGCCACGGAGGCCGCGTGGGCCTGTGCGGCGGGCAGCAGCACCGTCCCGAAAGCACCGAGCAGGGCGAGAAGCCCGGCGAGTGCGGTTCGCCACAGGCTGACCGGCCGGCTGTCGCGTGAAGGACCGGGGGACAAGGTTTCACCTCTCCTACGAGGACGTGTTGCAGCGGCACGTCACGACCGGTTGCCGGCAGACGTGCGGGGCATCAAGTGGGCCTGAAGGCGGGCGTACCGGACGGGTCACCGCTGCGGCGAACCACGTGTGGAGCCGCACGGCGGTTCATCGGAAGGCTGGTGCCGGCCGCCGATCTCGATCTTCAACAGCTGCAGGCCGGCGCCGTAGCAGGGGTTGGACAGGTGGTCCAGGAGCTGATCGTGCAAGGGGAGCGGAACCGATCAGAACCGATCGAGATCAAACACCCTCGCGGTACAGCAAAACGCTGAGCCCGGGTTCATGTCAAGCTTCTCGCGCGGAGATCGATCCGATGAATCTCCCACCTTTCGTATGGGTTCGACGAATTGACGCCATGTCGATCGGAGCGCGGAGTGGACTGTCGAGATCGGGGGAGAGGGGAACTTCACTGGAATGACCTGCAAGTTATTGGGCGGCGCAAGAACTTGCTCGGTGTCGAAGGCAGTCGAACTCATCCGATGGGATGGATGGGGCAAGGTTGGCCGGATGAGAAACATCGGACATCTCCCTGCCACTTCTCTTGACGCGCCACTCCAAGGCCGCGATACATGTAACTGACCGCAGCGACCATCCCCCTGTGTCCCAGGACCATCGGAGCAATTCATGCCACGAGCCGTCAGTCGTGGAATCGTTCCCACGGGCTCGGCAGTTGCGACCGTCGCCGGAGCGGTCGGAACCGGCGGTGCCCCGGCCGTCGCCGCGGTGGCCGAGGGCGACCCGCTGCCCCTCGTTCCGCTGCGCACCCCGAAGCTGGACCGGGGAACCTGGACCGGGGGCCTGGCAGCAGCCGGACAGCAGTATCCAGTGGATGCGTGACGACAAGCTGTCGATGTTCATCCACTGGGGCGTCTACTCCGCACCGGTGCAGGGCGAGTGGCACATGTTCGGCTCGAATACCAAGCCGGCCGCCTACCGGGCGCAGTACGCCGCTTCCTTCGCGACCCGGTCGCAGTCCTTCGATCCCGACGCCTGGGCCCGGCTGGCACGCGACCTCCGTGCCGGAGAGGTGGTGCTGACGGTCAGTCACCACGACGGCTTCGCCCTGTGGCCGGCCGCCACCCCAACGCCTGGACCGCCGCCGCACCCTTCACCGCCGGTACCGACTTCGTCAAGGCCCACGTGAACGCGGTGCGGGCGGCCGGTCTCTACTACTCGCCGATCGACTGGCGCTACCCCGGCTACTACGACGCGACCGGGGCGAAGCCGCCGAACCCGGGCTCAGCTCCGACCGCGTGCTTCCGGGCAGCCTCTACCCGTGGAACTGCGAGGGCTCCGATCCGGCAGGCTTCGGCTACCGCGAGAGCGCCCGGATCATGAAGAACGAGGTGCACCGGTCGGTGCGGGAGCCGGTCACCGACTACGGTGCGGTCGACGACATCCGGTGGGACTGCGGCTGGCCGGCGCAGCAGGGCACCGACGTGGACGGTCCTTCTTCCGGGAGCACGGTCAGTACCGGGACCCCGCCAACAGTTGGTCGGTGGACCCGACGTACGGCGAGAACGAGCCGGGCTCCGGCAGGCACCGGGGCTCACCAGCCTGGTGCGCCGGCACCAGCCGACCGCGGTGTCCAACTCGCGGCCGCGCTCGGCGGCCGACCGCCCATCAGCCGGGACCGCCGCAAGCGACTGCCGGATCGTCTTCGACCAGCCGCCCGAACCACTCGCGGCCGTCCCGCAGCAGCTCACCTTCGAGGACTTCGCGTAACCGAGGCCCGAGACGCCACACCTGGCGGGCCGTGCCGAGCGAACCGTGCCGGCCCTCCGCCGGCACGGTTCGCCTCTATCCGAACAGGCGTCGCTGGATCTCCCGCCGGTAGTCCCCCAGCGTCCTGTCGAGGTGGATCACCGTGGCCGCGGCCGCGTCCTCGGGGCGGCCGTCGCGGATGGCACGGTAGATCGCCTCGTGCTCCTCGACCGCGGCCTCGGCGGCCGCGCCGAGCATGTCGTGAATGCCGATGGCGCTGGACTGCCGCTGCAGGCGGCGGGCGTCGCGGACGGCGCTGAGCAGGAAGGCGTTGTGCGCGGCGGTGGCCACGGCGGTGTGGAAGTCGTCGTCCGCCTGGTTGAACACGTCGACCTGCCCGTGGACGACCCCGTGCCGGCACTGCTGCGCGGCGACCTCGATGGTCCGCAGCTCGGCGGGGGTGGCGCGGGTGGCCGCGAGGCTGGCGGCAGCGGTCTCCTGGACCTTGCGGAATTCGAACAGCATCAGGACGTGGTCGAGGTCGACCGGCCGGAAGAAGCCGCCCCAGCGGCTGGTGATGAGCATGCCCTCGTCGTCGGCGACGAACAGGCCGCGCCCCTTGTGAGCCCGGACCCGGCCGAGGGCCGAGAGGATCTTCACGGCCTCCCGCACCACCGCCCGGCTGGTGTTGAGCGTCTTGGCCAGATCGTGCTCGGTGGGCAGCCGGTCGCCCGGCACCAGGCCCTTTCCGGCGATGAACTCGAGGATCTGCTCCGAGACGATCTCGTAGCCGGGGCGGTAGTCGCGGCGCTCCTCGCCTGGGCCGTTCCCCGCTGCCGCGGCGGCGGGAGAGGCCTGCGCAGGCAGGGCGGCCTCGGTCGTGGGCGTGTCGTTCATCGTTCCTGCCTCCGGGATGACGTGCGCGAGGGCGACTGATCGCTGTGGAGCCGACTCAATCCTAGCGCAGAGAGTTATGAGTGCTACTCATTTCACCGGAGGTGGCGACACCAGGCGTGGAATGAAAGCGGGCAAGCTAGGGCCAACTCCACGCAATGACGCCTCACAGTCGGGCCATCGGCCCAAAGCTGTTTCGAATCGGCATGCTTGAACCCTTGACGATCCTGTCGATAGGGCGGCTAATTTATCCCCGAGGGCGGCAGCGGGACGCCGGTCCTCGACACTCAACACTCGACGCGCGACCTGGACGGCCGGCGTCACCCCCACCCCACCTCCCGACCCTGTTCGGGGTCACTGCAGTGGAGTCACTCATGAGCGTGCCCAGCAAGAGACGAACGGTACTGTTCGCGGCCTGCGCTGCGACCCTGGCGATGACCGTGTCCGCGTGCAGCGGCTCGTCTCCCGAGAAGACCACCAAGGACGGCTTCGCCCAGGTGGCGCAGACCGACGGGGCGGTGACGGTCTGGGTGGATGCGACCCGCTTGCCCGCCGCGAAGCAGTACCAGGAGCTGCACCCCGAGGTGAAGCTGGACATCGTCACCTACGACGGTGACGCCAACGGCTCCAACTACCTCCAGACCAAGGTCCAGCTGTTCAACCGGACCGGCAAGGGCTGGCCGGACGTCGTCTTCAGCTCGCAGAACAACGAGACCTCCTGGGCGGTGGACGCGGGCTTCGCCGCGCCGCTCGACAAGGGCCTCATCCCGGCCGACACCCTGGGCAAGTTCGCCAAGGGCGCCAACGACGTCTGCACCGTCAACGGCACCGTCTACTGCCTGCGCAACGACCTCTCGCAGACGGTGCTCTGGTACAACGACAAGCTGATGAAGCAGTTCGGCTACACCGTCCCGAAGACCTGGGAGGAGTACCAGGCGCTGGGCGCGAAGGTGGCCGCAGAGCACCCGGGCTACCTGGTGGGCGACGCCGGTGACTCCTACACCCCCGAGATCTACCTCTGGGCGAGCAAGTGCGAGGCCAACCACATCACCGGCCCCAAGGCCGTCACGGCGAACACCGGCGGTGAGAACTGCACCAAGATGGCCAACCTCATGGACGGGCTGATCAAGAACAAGTCCATGTCCGTCAGCGGTGTCTTCAGCACCGACTTCGCCAAGAACCAGGCCGACAAGGTCCTGCTGATGCCCGGCCCGGCGTGGTACGGCGGCGCGGTGTTCAAGGACACCCTGAAGACCCCGGAGAAGACCATCGGCGTGGCCCCGATGCCGCAGTGGCAGGGCGACACCGCGCCGTCCACCGGCAACGTCGGCGGCGGTACCTGGCTGCTGTCGCAGCACTCCGCCCACCTCAAGGCGGCCACCGACTTCCTGAAGTGGGTCACCACCGACAACGCCTACCAGGGCGAGAAGGCCCCGGGCTTCCCGGCGTACGCTCCGGCCGCCGAGAACTGGCTGAAGTCGCAGGCCGCCTCCGGGTACTTCGTCGGTGACCTCGGCGCTCTCAAGGACGCCTCCTCCCAGGTGTGGTCGGGCTGGGGCTCGGGCCAGTTCAGCCAGGAGGCGATCTGGGCCGCCACGGTGAAGCCGGGCCTGACCCAGGGGCAGACCATCGTCTCCCAGCTGCCGGCGTGGCAGGACGCGATCGTCAAGCACGCCGAGTCGTTCGGGTACAAGGTCTCCAAGTGACCTCCACCGTCTCCGCGGTCAGCTCCGGCCGGCGCCCCCGCGGCGCCGGCCGGAGCTGGGCCGGCCCGGCCTTCGTCGCCGGCTACGTACTCCTCCTGGTCGCCTTCGGCGTCCTCCCGATCGGCTACGCGATCTGGTTCGCGTTCACCGACGCGGGCGGAACGTTCACCGGCTTCAGCAACTTCGTCACCACCGCCCAGGACTTCCGCTTCCTGGACGCGCTCGGCCACGTGGCGCTCTACCTGCTGTTCTGGCTGGTCTCGCTGGTGGTGTTCGTGGTGGGGCTGGCGCTGCTGCTGCACCGCCTGTCCTCCGGTCGGATCAGCCAGGCGCTCCGCTTCCTGTACTACATCCCCGGGGCGCTGGCGGGCGCCGCGAGCGTGCTGGTGTGGCTGTTCATGCTCGACCCGACGGTGAGTCCGGTCAGTTCGCTGCTGGAGGCGCTGGGCTTCGACACCTTCGGCGCGGTCATCGCACCGGGCAACCTGCCGGTGCTGTTCACCGTCATCGCGTTCTGGACCGGCGCGGGCGGCTGGATCGTCGTCATGTACGGCGCGCTGAACAACATCCCCGGCGACGTCCTGGAAGCCGCGCGGATCGACGGCGCGGGTGCCTGGAAGACCGCCTGGCACGTGCAGATCCCCATGCTCCGCAAGTGGATCGTCTACATGGTGATCCTGGCCTTCGCGGGCGGCGCCCAGCTCTTCGTCGAGCCGCAGCTGCTCTCCCTGGCCAGCGTGGGCGTGGCCGGTCGCGACTACTCGCTCAACCAGCTGACCTACGACTTCGCCTTCCAGATGAACAACATCAACGGCGCCGCCGCGGTCTCGATGGAGCTCCTGGTCGTGAGCGTGTCGGTCGCCGGCGTCTTCGTCGCACGATCGAGGTTCTTCGATGCCGACTGAGACTTCCGCCACCCCGACCGCCACCGCGCCACGTACCGAACGGGACCCGAGCGCCATGAGCCGAACCGCCCCCCGGACGTCGCGGCGGGCCCCCCGGTCCGTGAGCCAGACGTCCTACCGGCTGCTGGCCGGCGCGGTCCTGACGGTGTTCGTGGTGTTCTTCGTCCTGCCCGTGCTCTGGCTGCTCCTCGCGGCGACCAAGACCGACCAGCAGCTGGTCCACGACCACCCGCTCTCCTTCGGCTCCTTCGGCACGCTCGCGGACAACTGGCACGCGCTGAGCGGGTTCCAGGACGGCGCGATCCTGCTCTGGCTGGGCAACTCCGCCCTGTACGCCGTCGTCTCCCTGGTCATCACGCTCTGCGTGTCGGTGCCCGCCGGGTACGCGCTGGCCATGACCGAGTTCCGCGGCCGCAAGACCCTGCTGGTCACCACCCTGATCGTCATGCTGATGCCGACCGCCACGCTGGTGGTGCCGCTGTTCCTGGAGCTCAACGCGGCGCGCCTGATCGGCACCATGTGGTCGATCATCCTGCCGTACGCGTTCTACCCCTTCGGCGTCTACCTGACGTACATCTACTTCACCACCGCCGTGCCGAAGGACCTGCTGGCGGCGGCCCGGATGGACGGCTGCTCCGAGTTCGGCGTCTTCCGCCTGATCGCCCTGCCGCTGGCGACCCCGGTGATCGCGCTGGTGGGCTTCTTCAGCTTCGTCGCCAACTGGACGAACTACTTCCTGCCCTACGTGATGCTCCCCGAGAGCGACCAGATGCCGGTCCAGGTCGGCGTCGGCAACCTGCTGAGCAGCGTGCCGCAGTTCAACCCGGCCGCCGGCACGGCCGCGGTCGAGCGCCCGCAGCTGGCCCTCGCGACCCTGGTCGCCATCACCCCGGTGCTCGTGGTCTTCCTCTTCGCCCAGCGCTTCCTGGTCAGCGGCATGCTCGCCGGCGCCACCAAGGAATAGTGCTCGCTCCACCCCGATCGGAGATCGTCCCATGTCTCACAGCTCCACCGAACCCTCGTCGGGCAGGGACGCCACGGCGCCCCTCCCCGAGATCCAGGCCGGGGTGCCGCTGCTCGAACCGCCCGGGTGGGCGGTGGCGCAGCGAGCGCTGTTCGACCTGCTCGACCACAGCTGGCGCAAGTTCGCCCGGGACTTCACCGGCCCCGACGGCCGGCTGAACTACAACGGCCGACTGACCACCCGTGACGGTGTGGACGACTTCTACGAGGTCTTCTTCAACTGGCCCCAGCTCTACCTGCTCGGCGGCGCCGACGACCTGTTGGCCGCCAGTGAGAAGCACTGGGAGGGCGTGACCAAGCACCTCACCGAGCTGGACATGCTCAAGGACGAGTACGAGCGCGGCTACGACTGGTTCCACCAGGGCGAGAGCCTGCTGCTGCTCTACTTCCTGTGCATGGCCGACCCCGAGCGCTGGTCCGAGCGTGCCCTGCGGTTCGCCGAGCTGTACGTCGACCCGGTCCACGGCAATTACGACCCCTCGGCCCGCATCGTCACCCGCCCGCACAACGGCAGTGACCCCGACCGGCAGGGTCTGTCCGACGGCGACGTCTACCCGTGGCTGCCGAAGGAGGCGGCGACGTACGGCTACCCGCTCGAATGGCTCCCCGAGGCGCAGGACGGCCCGTACCCGCTCGACTCGGACCCGCGGCTCGGCGCGCAGATGCGCGAGCGGATGGGCGTCGGCGACACCGCGGTCAACCTCGCGGTGGCCGGCCTGGTGCTCAACGCCTGGATCCTGTCCGGCGAGCAGCGCTACCGCGACTGGATCGTCGAGTACGTCGGCGCCTGGCGGGAGCGCACCGAGGCGAACGGCGGCCTCCTCCCGGACAACGTCGGCCTGGACGGCGTGGTCGGCAGCCGGCTCGAAGGCCGCTGGTACGGCGGCCACTACGGCTGGTCCTGGCCGCACGGCTGGCACAGCGTGGGCCACGCGGCCTGCGTGGCGGCCCTCGCCGCGGCGGTGTCCACCGGCGAGGACGACTACCTCTCGATGGTCGGGACCACGCTCGACGAGATGATCTCCCGGGCCAAGCTGATGTCGCACAGCGAGGCGGACTCCAGCCTCCCGTCCAAGTGGGCGGTCGAACTCGCCGGGGACTTCGACAAGCCGACGCTGCACCTCCCGTTCCGGCACAACGACTCGGGCTGGTTCGACTACAACCCCGTCACCCTGCCGGTGCCGATCGCGCTCTGGCACCACAGCGCCTCCGAGGAGGACCGCGTCCGCATCGAGAAGCTGCGCGAGGCGGACCCGCTCGACTGGAGCACCGTGCGCTCGTTCCGGGCCAAGGAGGAGTCCGGGCACGAGAAGGCCTGGTTCGCCTTCCTCGCCGGCGACGACCCCGGCTACCCCGAGCGGATCCTCGCCGCCGCGCAGGCCCAGGTCCGCCACCGCCTGCGGCGCGTCGAGCGTTACCGCGACCTGGACGTGGACGAGGCCGACATCCACGTGTGGCAGCAGTGCAACCCGGTGGCCACCGAGGCCCTGGTCCAGCTGACCTGGGGCGGCCCCCAGGTGCTCTACAACGGCGGCATCCAGCAGGCCCGGCTGCGCTACCACGACGCCGAGGCCCGCCGCGCGGGGCTGCCGCAGGACGTGGCCGCCCTGGTCACCTCCATCGACCCCGAGGCGACCACCGTCGAACTGGTCAACCTCTCGCCAGACAAAGATCGGACGATTATCATTCAGGCGGGTGCTCTCGCCGAGCACACCATCACCTCCGTCCGGTACACGACGTGTACGGACGAGGGCTGGATCGGTGACATGTACGACTACGGTCACACCGAGCCGGTGGTCGGCGAGGCGGAGACGGCCTGTGACGGCGCGTACCTGACGGCCCGGCTGCCCGCGTCCACCCGGATCCGGATGACGCTCCGGCTGGAGCTCCGCACCCGTACCCCCAGCTACCGTTCGCCCTTCGGAACCTCGGCCGACGTGCCGAACGCCGAAACGTCGGAGGAATCCGCATGAAGCGCTTCGCTCAGACCATCAAGCTCCGGCCCGAGCACCGCGAGGAGTACCTGGAACTCCACTCCGCCGTGTGGCCCGGGGTCGAGGCGGCCCTGCACCGGGCGAACATCCGCAACTACAGCATCCACCTCCACGGCGACGTGCTGTTCGCGTACTTCGAGTACCACGGCGAGGACTTCGACGCCGACATCGCGGAGCTGGAGGCCGACCCGGTGACCCAGGAGTGGTGGAAGCACACCGACCCCTGCCAGGAGCCCTTCCCCGACCGGGGCGACTCCCGCCAGTGGACGAACCTCCCCGAGGTCTGGCACCTGAGCGAACCCGGCGAGCAGCCCACCGCCGACTGACCCGCTCACTCCAGACCGACCCCACCCGGAGCCTCCCGTGACCTCCACCCCGCCGCCCGTGCTCATCGACGCCCACCACCACCTGTGGGACCTCGCCCGGCGCCCGCAATCGTGGCTCGACGAGCCTGGCCTGGCCTCGATCCGCCGCACCTTCACCCCGGACGACCTGCGCTCCACCGCCACCCAGGAGGTGGCGGGCCGCCGGCTGCACAGCACGGTGGTCGTGCAGTGCATCCCGGACGTGCCCGAGACCGAGGACCTGCTCGCGCTCGCCGCACAGGAGCCGCTGATCGAGGCCGTGGTCGGCTGGGCGGACCTCACGTCCCCCGCGGTCGGTGACGAGCTCGACCGGCTGCTCGCCGGACCGGGCGGCAGCTTCCTGCGGTCGCTGCGCAGCCTGGTGCAGGGCGAGGCGGACCCACAATGGCTGCAACGGGCCGACGTCGAACGCGGGTTGGCGGCGGTCGAGGAGCGCGGGCTCGGCTACGACGTGCTCGTCCGCAGCCACCAGCTCGACCAGGCGATCCGGCTGGCCGAGCGCTTCCCCGGCCTGCCGCAGGTGCTCGACCACGCGGGCAAGCCGGACATCGCCGCCGGCGAACTGAGGGAGTGGGAGAGCCGGGTGCGCCGGCTGGCCGGGCATCCCCAGGTGGTCTGCAAGGTGTCCGGACTGATCACCGAGGCCGACCACGACTGGTGGACCATCGCCGACATCCGGCCGGTGTGGGACGTCCTGCTCTCCGCTTTCGGCCCCGAGCGGTTGATGTTCGGCTCGGACTGGCCGGTGGCGAACCTCGCGGGCGGCTGGAACCTTTGGGCCGCCACTGTGCACGAACTGATCGACGGGTGCTCCGCCGACGAGACCTCGGCGATTCTCGCGGGCACCGCAACCGCCTTCTACCGCCTCACCCGTACCGAAGAGACTCGGGAATCACGATGACGCTTGCTGTCCGTTATACGGCTGCCCGGACGTTGGACACGGCTCCGGTCGAGCCGTCCGAGCCCGGCCCGGGCGAGGTGCTGCTGG